>CALMAV010000122.1:12879-17500 GCA_937859895.1 uncultured Bryobacterales bacterium
TGAACGCCCCCACCGGTTTAACGCCCAAGCGGTTTAATGCCGGGATGAGCGCCTCTGCCATATATGCGTTTACCAGCTTCTCTTGAGGACCGGAGATCAGGTGATAGCGCTTCAACTCGTACCATTCGCGTCCGGCGCTTCCTGCACCCTCATTCTGCGCAAATCCTGGCAGCGCCCCTGTGCCGGCAAGCGCCGCTCCTACTGTCGATTGAAAAAACCGTCGTCTCTGCATGTCTAGTTAATTTATATCGGGCAGTTTGTGCAAGGCCTTGGAACCGAGCCACGCTCTTCGAAACGCCTCTATTTGTGGAGTTACGGTGCGACCGGCATCCTCAAACGTTACGATCTCCAGCTCTGGATTTTCTCCGAGCACCAAGCTCGTTTCGCGTTCCCCAGCCCGTGTCCGCACCTTGAGCCGTAGCTCCTCGCCAACTTTCCTGCTCGCCAAGACCTCGTCTGACTTAACTGCCTTTCCGTTGACTGCCAAAATAATGTCGCCTCTGTCCAGCCCTGCCTCATACAGCGGAGTGCCACGCAAAGTTTCGCTCGTCAGTTCGAGGCCAGTTGCGCTAAGTTTGGTCTCGCTCTTTCCCCACCACGCTGCGCCTCCGTGACTCTTTCGTAAGAGCAAGCCCGCGGAGAGAAGCAGATCGGCATACGGTAGCGGCTCCTTCCCTTGGATATGCCGCCGGAAAACCTCGGCAGCAAAGGCCCGGTCACTAACGGCGTCGCCTAAGGCAGACTGTAGATCTCCGAGCGTGTAAGGCTTCTGAATGTCGGGGTGTTGACGCCACATCACCCGCATCCAATCGTCTAGCGACTTACCGGGATAGTGCTCGCGGATAGCCAGATCGATTCCTAGCGCCAAAGCCGAACCGTAGGTGTAGTACGAGATAAAGGTGTTCTTAAAATTATTCGGGTCAATGGAGGTGGCTGCATCGGTGAACGGCGCAAGATCACTCATCTCCACTGCTGAATGTACCTTGCGCCCGGGCGCTGTCAACACGCGATTGACCGCCTGCCCCATGCTTCTAGTGAACGCCCCCAGGTCGGCCATGCCTGCGCGCTGCAGCACTAGCGGCCCATAGTAACTGGTGAAGCCTTCGGCAAACCATAGCTCGCCTGACATATCAGTCCGCTCGAAGTCAAAGGGCTCCAGCGACCTCGGCCGAATCCTGCGGACATTCCAAGAGTGAAAGAATTCATGCGAAACGGTGCCGATCATTTCGCTCGCTTTCTCACTTAAGCTGCCTTCGTCTGTGATGTACGTGGAATCCCGATGCTCCATCCCATCGCCCTGTACGTAAGGCAAGTAGTCAAGCAGGAATGTGTAAGTTCCGCCATCGTACTTGGGCAACGCCCCGAACACGCCCTCCTCTTCCAGCACCACTGCCTGGCACATGCGGGCATAGTGCTCAGCTTCGCCTTGTGTGCCCTCATGGTGCAACGCCATTCGAAAGCGCGCATTCTCAACCGTCCATTCCTGTACTGTATGGTTGCTGATCTCCACCGGCCCGTCCATCAGCATCTCCAAATTGGGAGCGCCCCACCTGCCATCGGATTGCGGCAGCAGCTGCGTCGCTACTTTCCAGTTTTTTGCGGGCGGCAAATCGAAGCGTACGTCCGCCGCCGCATTCTCGAATCCGTGCGCCCACACCAGAGTGGCGGGCATGTTCAGGTGCGCGTGCGTCTCATCAATACCGTCGTAAGTTCCGTCCGCGTGATCTCCGAACAATGTGTATTCAAACACCACCGTTCCGCTTCCGCCCGGCACTGCGACGTTCCAACTGGAGGGATCGGGCCGCGTTAGGGAAAGCACGTGCCCCGCTGCATCGAGAGCTTTCACTCCATAAACATTCTTGGCGAACTCATGCAGGGCATACCGACCGGGCGACGACCGGCTCATCTTCACCTCTAAGAACTGCCCCTTCACGCCCGAGAACACGGCCCGCACCTGTGCCTCATGATGGACTGCGTTGGGAAAGCTGAGCGTGTATTGCACCGTCGCCGTGTCTGCGCAGAACACAGTGCCCCCAGTCAGCAATAAAACAATTCGAGACCAGTTGACGAACTTACGCATGGAGCACTTAGACGTTATAGTAATCTCGCAGGGTAGGATTTCCGGACTTATGCGCTGCCTCCTTCCGATTTTTTCCGTTCTTCTGGCTTCCTCAGCACTTGCGGCTGTTCGGCTTCCGAAGGTCCTTAGCAGCCATGCTGTTTTACAGCGCAATGCGCCTATTCATCTGTGGGGCTGGTCGGACCCGGGCGAGACGATCACCGTTTCATTTGAGAGCAACAGCTCTAGTACGGTAGCGGATCCTACCGGTCACTGGTCAATAACGCTTGCGCCGCATGTAGCAGGGGGCCCATACGTGATCAGGGTCAACGATGTGGTTCTAGACGACCTGCTCATTGGGGATGTATGGTTCGCCTCCGGCCAATCAAACATGGAGATGCCGTTAAAAGGGTTCAGTGATGCTCCGGTTAAGAATGGCGCGCAGGAAATAAGCGCCGCGACGAATCCGAACCTGCGGCTTCTGCTAATTCCACGGAAGGCATCCGCTTACCCACTCACAGACTTCGATGGGCCAGCGCATTGGACCATTTGCACTCCGCAGACTGCTGCAACTTTCTCGGCGGTGGCCTACTTTTTTGGCCGTGAGATCGCACAGCGGGAACACGTTCCGATTGGTCTAATTGATTCCACCTGGGGTGGCACACCAGCGGAGGCCTGGGTCAGTATGGATCGCCTCGGCACGGACGCTTCACTCCTTCCCGTGTTTGTAGCTTACTCGCTGATGCGAAATGAACAAGCCGGGCAGGAGGAATCAGATGCGTTGTCCAAGCGAGAGGAAGAAGCGGCGCGTGCTGCTAATGAGCCTGTCCGTCCGCATTCGTGGCATCCGGATCCGGATTCCTGGACTCCGTCGTGGCTCTACAACGCCATGGTGGCGCCCGCAATCCCATATGGCATTAAGGGCGTCATCTGGTACCAGGGTGAGAGCAACGCCGGAGTTGAGCGCGCTCCCTTATACGAAAAGCTCTTCCCAGCTCTTATCTCCGACTGGCGTAGTCACTGGGCAATTGGCAACTTTCCATTTCTGTTTGTGCAAATCGCTTACTTCGGCACTCCTGCTAAAGACGGCTGGCCTACGGTGCGTGACGCGCAGCGCCGAACGCTGGGGCTCACCAACACCGCTATGGCTGTTGCTATCGATGTCGGAGACTTGCACAACATTCATCCACCCGACAAAGAAACCGTTGGAAACCGCCTGGCCCGGGCTGCCCGTGCTGTTGCCTATCGAGAGGCAATCGACTACTCCGGCCCGCTGCTGCGTTCAGCCAATCCGATCCCTAGCGGACTGCGCGTTGATTTTGCGGGTATCAGCGGACAGCTGGTAAGCCGAGGGCCAGTCACTGGGTTCGAGATTGCTGGAGCTGACCATGCGTTTCAGCCTGCTGAAGCTCGGATTGAAGGCGGGAGCGTTCTGTTGTCTAATCCTCAAGTAGCGCATCCAAAGTACGCCCGCTACGGATGGAGTGGCGCACCGGCGGTTAACTTGTTTGACTCTGCCGGGTTGCCCGCCTCGCCCTTTACATCCGAAGAGACCAGCGCCGGAAAACCAATGGTATTCTGAAGACGTTGCGCCCCGCAGACTTGGGCCGGTAGCTCAGTTGGTAGAGCATCGCACTTTTAATGCGGTGGTCGCGGGTTCGAGCCCCGCCCGGCTCACTAATAATCTCCTCTTTGACGACTTAGAATCTTAGGTGCTGCACCATCTGTCTGATGCTCCCGCTGGAGCACGCTCCACTTATGTTCGTCAGATTCGTTTGCCTTAAAACCATCAAAGGGCACGGTCAACTTTCGCTAATGGCCGCGTTGCCTTCTTGCACGCTTTCGGGATTGAGAGTATGATCCACTTGGAGTGACGAGAATGCGGCTGCACCTGCTGCGTTGTAAGCCTTCTATTTATAATCTGGCGGATGATCTATGAAACGTACTTTGTTTTACTTTATCGGACCGACTATGCTGATGGCTCAGTCGTGGGTGCCTTATACAGCAACAATCATTGAAAGCACGGAGGTGCGAGACACTAACGGGCTGACAAATATAACCAAAACAGAAATCGAGGAGTTTCGAGGTGTGGACGGATCGACAAGTCGTGTGAAGAAAGTTGCTGGACAACCTGTCCGTGGCAGAATGTTATTGGCCTGTGGCGACCTTATTGATGTTGATTACACCACTAAGACCGCCCGTGTTGTGTCACATTCTCAGTCACCGCATGAGCATTTCATACCTTCTAAAAACGATCACTCTGCTGGGACTGAGATAATCTCAGGCCTGACTGCAACGAAATGGCCAGCTTATTATGACCTTGGCACTGCTGCTCTTTGGATCGATATGAGCAACGACATAATCGTGAAGCAAAATACCATCGAGTCAACCCTAACGGCGTGGTCGTGGACCGTACCAGCGTTATTAAGTCGATTGAGTTGAATCCCACACTTTCCACTTCTACAGACAGCTTGCCGCCTGGAATCAAAATGGATATGACCACGAGCCAACAGTCTTGCGCTACCTTTCAAGAATGACTGTATATACGCCGTACCTCTATCT
>CALMAV010000123.1 GCA_937859895.1 uncultured Bryobacterales bacterium
CGCTTCTTTGTCTGCGGTGAATCTCGCGGTCATCTGCTCAGTCAACGACAACATCTGTTCCTCGACATAACCGCGCAGGTCGGGATCGTCCAGCACCTCGTGAGTTATACTCCCTGCCATCAGGCAGACTCGCGACGGCGTGTTGGGGTCGTCCAGACAGTCGAGTATAGTGCCGAACAGGGCCCGGACCCCTAGTGCGGCGGTTGATGCCGAAACAAACGCCTCTCCGCGACGGAGTCCAACGGTCGCGTTGTAGTGCTTTAAGCATTCCAAGTAGGCATGCTTTTTGCTTTTCAGAGTGTTGTAGAAAGAGCCTTCGCCGATTCCCATCCCTTTGAGCAAATCGCGTAAGGAAGTATTGGCATAGCCGGCCTTCCAGAAGAGCCGAGTTGCTCGTTCGAGGGCACTTCTATAGTCGAACTCAAGAGTGCGCGCCATACGGTTACCTCACGCATCTGTGGCGAATACCAGGAGAAAAGATCAGCAGCATGCATTTATATTGTATCGACTGCTACAGTAAAACCATGAACAGGCTGAAGAACAAGATTGCTTTGATTACCGGAGGGACGAGCGGGATGGGAGCTGCTACGGCAAAACGCTTCCAAGAAGAGGGAGCGACCGTGATTGTGACGGGCTCAAATCCCACATCCCTGGAGGCCGCGCGCAAAGCCATGCCTGAGGTTGAGGTGATTGCCTCGAATGCGGGCGACTCCAAGGCAACCAGTAGTCTGGTCGATCAGGTTAAAGGAAAGCACGGCCACATCGATATTCTTTTCATCAACGCCGGAATCGCCAGATTCGCGATGAGCGAGGGCGTTGACGAGGCGTTCTTCGATGAGCAGTTCAACGTCAACGTGCGCGGTGCGTACTTCCTGCTGAAGCATGCTGCTCCGGTGATGTCGGATGGCGGGTCCATTATCCTGACGTCTTCGGCCGGAGCCGTCCAGGGCATCCCAGGGCTCAGTGTGTATAGTGCAACCAAAGCGGCGCTCCGCTCATTCGGCCTCACTTTCGCGGTGGAGTTGGCCTCACGCCGTATTCGAGTCAATACGATTACTCCAGGTCCCATCAATACTGACATCAGCACTAAGATGGGCTTAACCCCAGAGCAACAGGCTGCCTTTGGGCAGGCAATAGTTGCAAAAGTTCCGCTTGGCCGGCCTGGACAGCCTGATGAAATTGCGGCAGCCGCCTTGTATTTTGCATCGGATGAGTCGCAGTTCACCACCGGAACAGAACTACGGATTGATGGCGGGTTAACGCTGGTTTAGTTTAGGCCACCAGTCCGTAACTCAAATTTACTTTTTCGATGACAAATAGCAAAGAGGAACGTTTGCCCCGGCTTCTCAGCATCCAGGCGAGTCCGCGTGGCGACAAATCGATTTCGCACGCGCTCAGCAACCGCTTCATTGACCATTGGCAGCATGCTCACCCTCATGGCACGGTTGTCCATCGCAATCTGATGGAAAGCAACATTCCGTACATGGATAACGACTGGATTTCGGGGTTGTACGGGCCTCCGGAGATGGTGAGGACGCCCGAAATGAATGCGGCGCTTGCCCTTTCAAGTAAATTGATCGCTGAGTTGCAGGCCGCCGACCACCTACTGATTGGCACGCCCATGTACAACTTCACCGTACCGGCCGTGCTCAAGTCATGGATCGACTACATCGTGCGCCCGGGTTTTACCTTCAAGTGGGGTGAAGGCGGGTTGCTGGAGAACAAGGTAACCAGAGTTATCGTCACATCACGTGACTCCTACGGGCCAGGAACGTCAAACGAAGAAGCAGACCAGGTGAGCCCGGTACTGCGCCGAGTGTTGGCCCTTATTGGGGTCACAGATGTTGAGTTCGTACTGGCCGGTGACAGCGTTAGTGTCAACAGAGGTCTGGTTAAGCTGGAAGACCATCTGGCTCTGTCTGAGCGCGCTATCACCGAAGCAGCACGCGCCTAGTTTTGATTTGCCACTCTGCTCTCGGTCTGGGGTCATGAGCTTCAGCAATCCGCGCTGGAGCCCGGATTTGCTCGCCATTAATTTCCAACACTCCAGCCATTGTCTGAACGGTCCTGCTTAACTCGTGCACGGTCGCGCTTACCTCGTGCACGGCTAAGCCTCCTCGTGTTTTCCCGAGGCTACCGTGACTTCTCGGTTGATCTAAGCGAACATTTAGATGCCGGATCAAATAAGCACTACTCCGGGCTTCTCTATGGTTTACATCAAAAACAAGCACCAGTTCTTCACTCGGTGGGCCCACTGGGTGAACT
>CALMAV010000124.1 GCA_937859895.1 uncultured Bryobacterales bacterium
CGGCCAAGCCGGTCACTAAGATAGCCAAAAACGACCGCGCCAGTAACAGCCCCGGCCAGATACGCTGTTGCGCCGGCCGTCACCTGGGGATCAGTCAAGCCTAAGGTGCGCTTATTTTCCAGAATGCCGGCTAGAGAACCGGCCAGGGTAACCTGCAAACCATCCAACATCCAGGACGTGCCGAGCGCCAGAATGATCCCGCGGTGCCAACCGCTCCAGGGCAGCCGGTCTAAGCGGGCCGGTACGTCAGTTTCTATTTCTCGCTCACCGGTCATTTGGCAACCTTAATTTTCCTTGCGCTTGATTACGCTAATTGCGCCGTTGCGCTCCAGGACAGCATACTCAATCTCTTCCAGGCTCTTGATGCCTTTGGTGCGAGCCGAAGCCATTACGTCGACATCCTGCAGTCGCATGCGATTCATCGTTTCGTCTTGCCACTTGCCTTGATCGATGAGTACGAGCGGCGTACCATCCACAAAAGCTCCGAAGCGAGGAAAGCGCAGTCTGAGATCAGCTACCGTACGATGCAGAAGAGCAACCGCGATGATGCCACAGAAGCAGTTGGTCATCGAGCGGTCATCCCCAACCGTGGCAAGAATTACTACGCCACCCACAAGAAAGACGATCACAAATTCAAAAGGCGTCAACTGCGCTCCTGGACGACGGCTTAGGATCCGAACAGTCAGCAGCAGAATAAAGTACTCAACAAAAACACAAACGACAGTGTGCAAGTGCGTCCCTACTCCTAAGGCATAACGAAGATCGTAAGCTTGGCTTCATCGGCTCCCGGCACTTGCAGCGTCAAGTGAGAGATGCCGACCTCACTAGGTTCCAGGCTGAACTGCACACTGGCCGGAAGACGGTTGGCCGGAAACGTATACATGATCTTGGAGTCCCCCAGCCGAGAGACTGCCGGTTGCGGAACTACCCGCTGGTTCCCCAACCTTTTGACCAGTGACTCACTCACCAGCAGCTGCAGCTTTTCGTCCTTGATTGCTGACCCTCCAAATTCGATTGTGATGAGCGAAGGGGTACTTAGCCTCTCAATGCGTTCGTATTTGATTTTCATGGTTCCGTCCGGAGTCTGCACCTTCGCGTTTGCTAACGGCCCCCGGCCAAAGCAGCCCAGAATATCCATAAGCACGATGACGGCGAACAGCCACCACGTTACATTCTCAAATTTCCACCAGCGACGTTGAAATTCGAGATCGGAACCGACCGCAAGATCGTCGTTGATCTTCGGAACGCTGTCTCCAACCGAAGTATTTTCTGATGAAGCCGCCATGATGACTTACTTCTTTGAGTCATCAGAGCGGGCAATAACGCTAATTTCTCCGTTGCGCTCCACCACAGCGTATTCAATCTGGTCCAAAGTCTTCAGACCTTTGTCGCGTGCGGCGGCCATTATGTCGTCGTCTTCAAGACGCATGTTTTTCATTGTTTCCCGTATGAATTGGCCATTTTTCAACAGGACCAGCGGCGTGCCATCGACGATCCTCCCAAACCGGGCTGATCTTTGTCGCAAAACTGCCACCGCGAGGTGAGTGAGGGCGACACCCATCACCACGCTCATCGCATTCGTGAATGAACGGTCGTTGCCTACCAGGCTCGTGAGTGCTAATCCACCCATAAAGAAGATCAGGACAAACTCAAATGGAGTCATCTGTTTACCGGGGCGTCGTCCTGCTGTTCTGACAATGAAGACCAAAAACAGATAGCCAAAAGCTCCCCGGAAAATCGCACTCATGTCTATCTACTTAGACAGTTGCCTAGACCGGATAGTTACCTCGCCCATGTGACAGTCCAAATGTTACGCTTCCAGCGTGACAATGTCGCCAATTTGAAGTTTCTGCAGCGGCTCTTCCAGCGTAGATTTATCGCCGACAATCATCCAGATCATATGGCGCGGGTCAAGCAGATCCCTCGCGGCGTCCTCAATCTGTGGCACTGTCAAGGCTGAGACTTTCGCCACATATCCGTTGTAGAAATCAATGGGCACACCGAGTTGCAGCAGATCGCTGAGCAGATTACCAATGGAGTTCATCGTTTCATGTGAGCCCGGCAGTTCTAGAATTTGCTGTTGTTTCACTTTTGCCAGCTCGTCCTCACGCACCGGCTTGGTGCCCGTCATCCCGCTTAACTCTTTCACCATCTCCGCAACAGAGTCGGCAGTCTTGTCTCCCTGCACCGATGCATAAGCAAGAAAAGGACGCTGGCCACGTGCGCCATACAAAACCGAAGCTGCCCCGTATGACCAGTGCTTGTCCTCTCACAGGTTCATGTTC
>CALMAV010000125.1:0-7333 GCA_937859895.1 uncultured Bryobacterales bacterium
GTATAGATCTTGGCAGTGATGGGATTGTAATTACCAGTTCCTAAGTGGAGGTAGCGGCGGATGGTCTCGCCCTCTCGCCGAACGACCATGGCCATTTTGGCGTGAACCTTCACTCCCGGCAGCCCATAGACTACGTGAACGCCTTCGCGCTCCAGCTTCTGCGCCCATTCGATATTGCTTTCCTCATCGAAGCGCGCCTTTAACTCCACGAGTACCGCCACCTGTTTGCCCTGCTGCCCAGCATCCAAAAGCGCTTCAACGATAGGTGAGTTCCGCCCCACCCGATAAAGCGTCATTTTTATGGCAAGCACGTCCGGATCATTCGCGCTGAAGCGTAGGAAGTCCACCACAGGCTGGAAGGATTCATACGGCTGATGCAGTAGGATGTCGTTCTCGCGTATAGCGGCAAAGATCTCATTACCCGATGCGCCCGCAAATCCTTTTGGAACCGCTGGTATGAAAGGCTTGTCTTTCAGGTCTGGGCGGTCAATGGCAAGCAGAGCCCGTGTTCGGCTTAAATCAATGGGACCCTCAACGCGATAAATATCGCCGGCATCCAATTCGAGATTGCTCGTCAGTAGGTCGACCAGGCGAGGCGGCATCCCGGTATTGATCTGCAACCGAACCGCATCGCGAAAGCGTCGTTGCCACACTGCTTCCTGAACGCTCTCCAGCAGGTCATCGGTCTCTAATTCCTGAATGGCCAACTCCGCATCGCGGGTGAGATGGAACAGGTCCGCCTCCAGGATGTCCATCTCCGGGAAGAGATGTCGAAGGTTCGCGATAATCACCTGCTCAAGCCAGATGAAGGCAACCTCGCCGGCGCGCGACGGAATAGGAACGAGCTGCGGCAGTGAATCCGGAACCTTGATTCTGGCGAATCGTTCTTGCGCATCGCCATTACTAACCGTAGCGGCAATATTGAGGCTCAGGTTCGAGATGTGCGGAAAGGGCCGGCCCTGGTCCACAGCCAGCGGCGTCAGGACTGGGTATACGATACGGCGGAAGTAATCGTCAACCGCTGTTTTCTGCTGAGCATTCAGCCCGTCGAGCTCTACTATATGAATGCCTTCTTCGCGCAGCGCCGGCATGAGTTCGCCTCGCCACAGTTGATAAATCTCGCCGGCTAACTCTGTTACGCGCTGGCGAATCAGCTCCAGCTGTTCAATGGGCGAGCGCCCATCCATGCTGATTTCAGTAGTGCGCGTCTCCAACTGCTGCCAGAGCCCAGCCACTCGGACCATGAAGAATTCATCGATATTCGACCCGAGTATGGAAAGAAACTTGACCCGCTCCAGGAGTGGCGTACTTTCATCCCGTGCCTCATCCAGTACCCGGCGCTGAAACTCCAGCAGGCTCAGGTGCGGATTCAAATAAAGATCTTTTGCGTCGAGCCTTTGAGGCGGAGTGACCGGCTCCGCACTCGCCGCGGTGACCCGCCTTTTTGTCGTTCGAGTGGCCATCAGTCGCCCTTGTATGTACCTTCTTCTTACTCTAGTTCTTCGCCATATGAAAACGCCATGAATTTACCGACAACCCTAGGATTGTCTATCGATTCGAGACACCGCAAGTCATCTTTCACTCGGCTCAACATTGACCTTTGTTCACCGTGTTGTTACCATCTCAGTGCGGGGTGGAGCAGTCAGGTAGCTCGTTGGGCTCATAACCCAAAGGTCGTTGGTTCAAATCCAACTCCCGCAACCAATCAAATTACTAAGCTAGAGTAAATCCCAAACTCAGACTTGTTCTCTGTACTCCAATAGGAAACAGTTTAGGCGCTCGCCCGTAAAGGCTGAGCACCATCGTGGCAACTTTCCTATTCGCTTTGGTTACTTCATTCAGTGAGTGCTCCAAAGCATCTCCGAGCTGCTGCTGTTGCCATTAAATCTGCGGGCATCTTAATCGTGCTTTTTATGCCTGTATATTGTGGCGTCACCGGTAGTCACTGACGGTCTCCCCTCGTCGAACTACCCGGTCCTCAACGGTCCGACGACCATGTAAGTACTGAATATAATGCCGGACGGCATCGCTTTCGTGCTGATGAGCTCGAAGGAGCGTGCCGAGGTTCCCTCCGCAAAGAAGCGCTTCCCCGTGCCCAACAGGACCGGATAAACAATCAGCAGGACCTCCTCCGCAAGCCCATGTTCGAGCAGGGTCGATGTCAGCGTGGAGCTACCCCAAAGGATAAGGTCCGGGCCGTCCTGCGACTTAACGCGGCGAACGCCTTCGACGAGGTCCGGTCCAAGGTCCTCGGACGGGCCCCATTCAAGACTTTCCGGACGATGGGTAGCAACATATTTTGTTGCTGCATTGAGGCCGTCCGCCAACGGACTGCTCGGCGCTTTAGGCCAGTAGCCCGACCAGATATCGTAGGTGCGACGGCCAAGCAGCAAATCGAAGCTCTCGCCCTGCGCGGCGACGACTGCCTCCCGGCCGGCGGTGGTTCGATAAGGCGCGGTCCAGTCGCTGTAGGGAAAATCACCGTCGTCGCCCGAGGCCTGGATCACGCCGTCTAGCGAGATATGTTCGATGATTTTGAGCTTTCTCATTTAAGCCTCTGTGTTCTGGGTTACTCGCCCGGACTTCGGCCTGCTTTTGCCCTCAAGATTGAGCGCCACTGCAGCGCGGATAAGATCCTTCAAGGCCGCCTCATTAATCTTCTCGCCTTCGTGGATGTCGATGGCGCGTCTGACATTCCCGTCAAGGCTGGAGTTGAATAAACCTGAAGGATCCTTCAACGCAGCTCCTTTAGCAAATGTCATCTTGACAATGCTTTTGTACGTCTCTCCCGTGCAGACAATTCCGCCGTGGGACCAAACGGGAGTTCCCCTCCACTTCCACTCTTCGACAATCTCAGGGTCTGCTTCGTGCATGATTTCACGCACTTTCGCAAGCGTCTCCCCGCGCCAGTCTCCAAGTTCCTTGATCTTCTCTTCGATGAATGCAGAGGCAGATTGCACCGGGATAGGCTTTTTCATGTCCAGCTCACACTATCTTCGCTGGGCTCAGCCTAACCTGCAATCTCCCACAGCTTGACCCGCTGCCAAGTTACAGTAAGTACTCGCTCATGTTTCGCAAAACTGCATTCGTACTACTTACCGTTGCCGCTGCGCTACGGTCTGCCGAAACCAAGAAGCCAGTAACGATAGAGGCACTCATGCATGCCGCTCCTGCAGCCCCGGACGAGGTAGTTTGGTCGCCTGATGGCAAGCAGTTTGTGTCGCAGGACGAAGGCAAGTTGACGGTGTACACCGTTCGCTCAGGCAAGACCCGCGAGGTGCTGGCGCTTTTCAAGTTGCAGGACGTGGCGGAGAAAGCCGAGCGGCCGGCCCTCACAGATTGGACCAATCGGCGGGTTAGCGAAACAAACATTCAATGGTTCCCGAACAATAAGCGCCTCCTGGTGTCCGAGGCGGGCGATCTGTTTACTGTGGACGTGAACAAAGGCGCCTTCGATCAACTGACGCATACCTCGCAGGTGGAGCGTGACCCCAAGCTGTCGCCGGATGGCCGCTCGGTCTCGTTTCGCAAAGGTCCTGACCTGTTCGTTCTCGATGTCGAGTCAAAGGAGGTGCGGCAGCTAACCAGCAACGGATCTGAGACTCTCTTGAACGGTCAGTTGGATTGGGTCTATCCCGAGGAACTGGATCTGGGAACGGCGCACTGGTGGTCGCCCGATTCGCAGTCGATTGCCTACCTCCAATTCGATATCAGCCATGAGCCAATCTTTCCGCAAGTGTCGCTGCTGAAGCCACGTGGAGTGCTGGAGCCGGAACGATACCCAAAAGCAGGCGACCCGAATGCAGAGGTGCGCTTAGGTGTGGTAGCTGCTAAAGGCGGCGAAACCCACTGGATGAATCTTGGCGAGCCACGCGATAATCTGCTGGCCCGCGTCGCTTGGGCCTCCGATAGCCGTGAGTTAGCCGCCGTGAAGTTGAACCGTGTGCAAGATAAGCTCGATCTGTATCTGGCAAATGCGCAGACTGGAAGCGCACGAGTGGTGCTACACGAGGAATCTTCCACCTGGATCAACCTGGCCAAGGGTGACCGCGAGCCGATTTTTCTCACCGGCAGTAATCAGTTCCTTTGGACAAGCGAACGGGACGGCTTCCGCCATATTTACCTCTACAACGCAGATGGGCGGTTGCAAAAACAGCTGACAAGCGGAGGGTGGGAAGTGACGGAAATCTGCGGGGTAGATCCGGAGGCCAAGCACGTTTACTATGTGTCGACAGAGGCCAGTCCTCTCCAGCGACAGTTGTACTCAATCGGGTTGGATGGGGCCGGAAAGCAACGGCTGACCGAGGCAAGCGGAACACATCAAATCTCGCTGGCGCCGGATGCGTCTTCCTATCTGGATACCTTCAGCAGCCTGAAAGAGATACCGCGTACTGTTCTGTTCGCAAACGACGGCAAGGAGATCCGGCAGTACCGAGCGCCGGACGAAACAGAGGTCAACACTTACAACCTGCAGCCCACCGAGATAGTGACGGTGAAGGGTGATGATGGAACGGATTTGTATGCGCGCTTAACAAAGCCGGCCGGATTTAACCCGGCGCAGAAATATCCGGTAATCGTCATGGTCTATGGTGGACCCGGCGTGCAAACAGTGAGCGACTCCTGGACTGGACTTTCGTTGTCCCAAGTATTGGCGCAGAAAGGATTCGCCGTTTGGGCCCTGGATAATCGCGGGTCCTTTCACCGTGGCCACAAATTTGAGGAAGCGATCTACCACCACATGGGCCAACGCGAACTAGAAGATCAGCAGACCGGCATCAAACACCTGATTGGGATGGGTTTTGTGGATCCCCAGCGCATCGGATTGTTTGGCTGGAGCTATGGCGGTTATATGACGCTGTATACAGTGACGAACGCGCCCGGCCTGATTAAAGCGGCGGTGGCCGGAGCGCCTGTCACAAGCTGGCGCAATTACGACAGCATCTACACCGAGCGCTATATGGGCCTGCCAGACGAAAATGCCGAAGCTTACAAGACAACTTCGCCACAGACGAAGGCCAGCGACCTGCGATCGAAGTTATTGATCATCCACAATATCGAGGATGACAACGTTCATTTTGCCAACACAATGCAGATGGCTGACGCCCTAGAGCAGGCCGGCAAGCCTTTTTATATGCTCACTTACCCGCAACGTTCTCATGGCGTTAGTGGGCCGGTGCGTCGTCACATGTATGAGGAAATTGTTGGCTTCTTTGAGCAGGATTTAAGGTAAGCAGCCCCAAACTAATTTTCAGAAACTTCCACCAGAGAAAAGTATGGCTGGCCTTGCTAAGCCAGGGTTAAGTCTCTGAACTTAGAAACGCCGCGTTGCCATCGGGATTGTAGCGCATCAGCTTCCACGTTTCTTCCCGGCATCTTTAAAGCCGGCGTTTGGCATGACACGTAACATGAAGTCGCCAAATAACGGAACCGTAAACTCAAGGTAACCGTGCGACGGAGTGTAGATCATACCTTTATGAATCAGTCCATTGCGCAATGGCGCGACCGACTGGACTTTCCTAACGGATCCACCTGAATGTATACGCTCTTTACCGGAGTATAAGGTAAACGTTCTATACGTCAATAACTTTCCTACAAGTCTTCCTCCAGCGGCCTATAAGCGAGAAAGCCCAACTCGGAGTTGGAATCATCGAACTTGCTGACTGGCAGAAGCCACTCAACTTGAGGAGATGAGCCAACAGCAATGCTCCAATGGCTCAGGCCCCTGTGCTGAAATGTAATTGCAAAAGTAATGACGAGAAGAATCCGTTCGACGACGATCCTCTGCGTGCGCCGGGACGGCAAAGTAGTTTTAGCGGGCGACGGACAAGTCACCGCAGGTAGTGAGATCTTGAAGGGCGGAGCCAAGAAACTTCGCCGCTTGTACAACGGGAAAATCCTTTCTGGGTTCGCTGGTTCCACGGCAGATGCGTTTGCGCTCTTCGCGCGATTCGAAGCCAAGCTGGAGCAGTATAGCGGCAACCTGCCACGTAGTGTTGTGGAGCTTGCCAAGGAGTGGCGGACTGATCGTATGCTCCGCCATTTGGAAGCACTGCTCCTAGTAGCTGACACCGAAGACATGTACATCGTCAGCGGCACTGGCGACGTGATTGAGCCAGATAGTCCGATTGCGGCAATCGGTTCGGGTGGAGCATTCGCCAAATCGGCCGCCATTGCATTGCTGGAGAACTCGACGATGGGCGCGAGAGAGATCGTTGAGAAATCGATGAAGATCGCGGGTGATGTGTGTATCTACACTAACGGCAACATCACCTTTGAGGAGCTTGGCTAATGGTGATCTTCCTCCCGCAATCCTCCAATGATGAAGCGCCGTTGCTCGATGAGTTGACTCCACGCGAGATAGTCGCCGAACTCGATAAGCACGTGATCGGGCAGGCTGACGCAAAGAAATCGGTCGCCATTGCACTGCGCAACCGAGTTCGGCGACAGAAGCTGGAACCCGAAATGGCCGAAGAGGTCATGCCGAAGAACATCTTAATGATCGGCCCCACGGGCGTTGGCAAAACCGAGATTGCGCGTAGGCTGGCGAAGCTGGCAAATTCGCCTTTTCTGAAAGTAGAGGCAAGTAAGTTCACTGAAGTCGGGTATGTCGGGCGCGATGTGGAGTCAATTATCCGCGACCTGGTGGACATCGCCATCGATATGGTGCGTGAGGAGCGGCTGGATCAAGTAGCCGACCGTGCCGAGCAACAAGCCGAAGATCGATTGCTTGATCTGTTGATGCCACCGCAGCCCGAAGGGGTGGACAGCAACGACAAAACGCGCGAGAAGCTGCGTGAGAAGTTGCGAGCAGGCAAACTCGACGACCGCATGGTGGAGGTGGATGTTAAAGAGCGCGGGCCGACTTTCGAAGTTGCGGCCGGCGGCAACATGGAGGAGATGGACATCAACCTGAAAGATGTCATGGGAGGTCTTTTTGGACCGCGGACCAAGAAAAGGAACATGCGGGTGTCCGAAGCGCTGGAGTACCTGATTCAGGAAGAAGAAGGCAAGCTGGTGGACATGGACCAGGTCACACGCATTGCATTGGAGCGGGTGGAGCGCAATGGCATCGTCTTCCTGGACGAGATAGATAAGATTGCCGGACGCGAGGGCGGCCATGGCCCGGATGTAAGCCGCGAAGGGGTGCAGCGAGACATTCTGCCGATTGTGGAGGGCACGTCAGTCAACACACGGCATGGCTTTGTACGAACGGACCACATTCTGTTTGTAGCCGCCGGCGCATTTCACGTGTCGAAACCTGCTGACCTGATTCCTGAACTTCAGGGCCGCTTCCCTATCCGTGTTGAATTGAAGTCATTGAGCGAAGCAGATT
>CALMAV010000125.1:7343-14044 GCA_937859895.1 uncultured Bryobacterales bacterium
TTCATCCGCATCCTGAAAGAACCAAAGTCAGCGCTGGTGAAGCAATATACCGCGTTGCTCGAGACCGAAGGTATCAAGCTCAGCTTTGCGGATGACGCCATCATCGAGATTGCCAGGATTGCTGCCCAGGTAAATGAGAACGCCGAAAACATTGGGGCGCGCCGGCTTCATACGATCATGGAGAAGCTGCTGGAAGAGATCTCCTTCGAAGGCCCTGATCTAAAGAAGAAGACGGTGAGGATCGACGCCGTGTATGTGCGCAAGATGCTGGCTGAAATTGTAAAGGATCAGGACCTGAGCAGGTACATCTTGTAGTGCGTCCGGCTTTTCTGGCGACAGTTGGGGCTTTGCTGTGCAGCTTGGGATGTGGCTATATCGGCCCTGTAGTCCCGCCCTCGCCGCTAATTCCGGCACCGGTCCTCAACCTTACAGTGGTTGAGCGCGGCGACAAGTTAGTAACTTCATTCGACACACCGGCCTTCACCACTGATGCACTAGGCATTAAGCACTTCTCAGACATCGATTTGCGGATGGGTCCGGATGTCCGACCATTCGACTTCGACCGCTGGACCGAAACGGCCCGGCGTTATGAAGTACCACTACCACCAGAAGGCAAAGCGGATAATCCCAAGAAAGTGGCAATTGAAAGATCGATTCCAGTCTCTGAATGGCAGGGGAAAACTATCACTGTTGCGGTGAGAACTTCAGTGAAGGGTGAGGGGCACTTTTCGCAATGGTCGAACCGCATCGTGCTGGAAGTTGCGCCGCCACTGCATCCACCGCAGGTCTCAGCGGAAGCAACAGCGAAAGGCTATCGGTTAACCTGGGCCGCGGAACGGCCGGGGTTGCACTGGGAGATCTCGCGCACTTCCCCGGCTGACAAAAAGCCCTTAGACATCGGCACGGCCGAAAAACCCGAGTACATCGACGGCACCGCGCAATGGGACACACCGTATGAGTACACGGTGGTTGCACAGCAGGGCCCAAACGCCGAGAGTTTGCCGTCCAAGCCGGTTGACGCAAACCATCCTGATACGTTTTCGCCTTCGATTCCGACCGAGATCAATGCGCTAGCTGGACCGGATTCGGTAGAAGTAAGCTGGACGCGCAGCCCGGAACCGGATCTGAAGGGCTACCTGGTTTATCGCTCAGTGGATGGGGGGCCGTTCACTGCCGTTAGCGGCGTCCTTTCGCTGCCCACCTTTAGTGACCGGAAAGTTGAGCACTCCCGAACTTACCGGTATGCAATTAGCTCGATTGATACTAAAAACAACGAGAGCGATAAGTCAGAACCTGTCGCGGTAGCATTTTGAGTTAGCCAACTAATGCGGGAGCCTATAAGATCGGCTGACATGGTAGCATCAAGCGAGATGAAGGCTAAGCCGGACCAGGGAGCGGTTATTTGGCTCGCTTTCTGACGACTTGGATCAGCAGCTTTCAAGATTTTATCCTTCTTGCCGGCCGTGCCTTTCTGAATATCATCAGGAAGCCGCACTACTACATGGACGTCCTGTTGCAAATGGATGGCATTGGCTTTGGCAGCGTCCCCATTGTTGTACTAACAGGCTTTTTTAGCGGCGCAATTATCGCGTTGCAGATGTCACGGGCACTCAATACTTACGGTGCGAGCAGTCAGGTGGGCTCAATTGTCGCATTGACTTTAGTTCGCGAGCTGGGCCCCGTGCTGACCGCACTCCTGGTAGCAGGTCGAAATGCATCGGGGATTGCCAGCGAACTTGGCTCAATGAAAGTAAGTGAGCAGATCGATGCTATGCGTGCCTTAGGGACTGATCCTATTCAGAAACTGGTGACCCCACGTCTAATTGCGACGGCCCTCATGCTGCCGCTGCTTACTGTTGTTGCGGATGCAATCGGACTCATTGGTGCTTATCTGGTAGCAGTGCCGCTATTGCATGTCATTAGCGCAGGCACTTACTGGACAACTTCCTGGCGTGCGCTGGTAGTGAACGATCTCGCTCAGGGATTAATGAAGCCCTTTTTGTTCGGCATTCTCATTTCCTTAATCGGCTGCTTCTACGGGCTGCGTACGTCCGGCGGCACCCAGGGCGTAGGACTTGCTACTACACAGGCCGTTGTAAGTGCATCTATCTGGATCTTCTTCGTCACTTTTCTAATTGACAAGATCTTTGTGAACTTGTAGCAACGTATGGCTGACGACTCTAAACCGTTACTCGAGTTCAAGGAAGTGAGTCTGCGCTTCGGTGAGAAGTGGGCGCTGAAGAAGATTTCTTTAACCTTAAACCCCGGTGAAACACGCATCATTTTCGGCGCTGCCGGAAGCGGCAAGACAACGCTGTTGAAAGCAGTCATCGGTTTAGTAGAAGTGGACGAGGGCGAAATACGGCTGTTCGGCAAGAACATTGCTCACATGGATGAGCACGAGCTGTACGGATTGCGCGCACGGGCGGGCTTCCTGTTTCAGGAAGGCGGATTATTCGATTCTCTTACGATTGGAGAGAATGTGGAGTATCCTCTGCTGAATCAGCAGAGCTCAGGGTCCACATCGGCGAGCGATGGGCCGGATAAGAGTAGTGAAACTGGCAGTGAGCAACGGGCCAAGAACACTTTGCGATTTGTCGAGCTCGAGCACACATTCAATCAGTTTCCAGCCGAAGTCTCGGGCGGAATGCGGCGTCGGGTAGGCATTGCTCGCGCCATTGTCACAGAACCGCCACTAGTGCTGTACGACTCGCCAACGGCCGGGCTGGACCCGATTACGGCAAACACAATCATGGCGTTGGTTGCTAAGGAACGAGACACCCGAAACAGCGCATCTCTGATAGTTACTCATCGTTATCAAGACGGCGAACTAATGTCTAAGTTCCGGTACGATGCCGAGCGGGAAGAGTTGCAACCAGTTGACCCGCAGGATGAGACCAGAGCCGATTGTCGAACAAAGTTTATTGTGATGAAAGACGGAGAGATTGTGTTTTTTGGAACACGACCGGAACTGGAATCATCCGACGATGACTACGTGAAGAAATTCATTCCGAAAGAAGAGTCGCATGCCGTCTAAGGAAAAGATCAACTTCGCGCAGTTGCGCGTGGGCATTCTGGCGATCGTTGCATTGTCGTGCCTAACCCTAATTATCTTCTTGCTCACGGGTAGCTCTAGCTGGTTCAAGAAACAGATTCCTCTACACATGTACACGTCCGATTCGGCGGGTCTCAATGCCGGCTCTCCCGTACGAATCAACGGCATTCAGGCCGGCACGGTCAAGGATGTCGTCCTTTCTGGCGATACAAACCCCCAGAAGATCATCCGGGTCGATTTTGTCGTGGATGGAGAAATGCAAAAGCAAATCCCGATTGATTCGATTGCTTCCATCTCTTCGGACAACTTGCTCGGCAGCACTAAATTCCTGCAAATCAATAAAGGGATTAAGCCGGATATCATCGCAAGTGATGCCGTGGTGAAGGCTGCGGATACCCGGCAATTTGACGCGTTAATTCAGCAAGGTTACGGCGTCCTAGACTCTTTGCAGGGCATTCTGGCCAAGGTACAGGACATTGTTGGCCAGGTGGAAGTAGGCAAGGGCACAATCGGCAAACTGCTCGTCGATGAATCCCTCTACAACAGCCTGCAGGCGACCGTAAATCAGGTGCAGTTGCTGACTACGAACTTGAATAGTAAGAAAGGCACAATTGGTGCTCTCATCAATGACAATGCGTTGTATGGACAGATTCAGACTGTAGTGGGCCGGGTAGATCAGTTGACTAGCGAGTTGCAGGCGGGCAAAGGCACTGTTGGCTTACTGTTGAAGGACCCTAAAGTTTACAACGATCTGGACACTTCGCTTACGCAGATCAATGGCATTGTCACTAAAATCAACAGTGGGCAAGGTACGGCTGGCCAGCTGATTAACGATGGCAAATTGGCGCAACAGTTGAACTCAGCAGTGGGCAAGTTAAACGTCACGTTAGACAAGGTAAACTCCGGCCAGGGCACAATTGGGCAACTACTTGTGAACCCGCAGTTGTATGAAAGCGCAAATGGCACGACGAGAGAACTACATGAGCTCCTACGTGACTTCCGGGCTAACCCCAAAAAGTTCCTTAGCATCAAGCTGAAGCTCTTCTAGCATTGAAGCGCCTGATCATCAACGCGGATGATTTTGGTTTCACGCGCGATGTGAACGCCGGCATCATAGAAGCGCATTCCAACGGCGTTCTTACCTCGACGACGCTGATGGCGAATGGCGACGCTTTTGAAGACGCAGTTAAACTAGCGCGACAGTACCCGAAGCTTGATGTTGGTTGCCACTTGGTTTTGGTGCAAGGGCGTTCCGTCATTGATGGAGAGCCGCTCGCGCAAACGCTCCGTGAGGTACTGGCAAGACTCGTTCAGAAGCGCCTGAATGCCTATCACGAACTCCGGGCGCAGATCGGGAGGATATTGGACGCGGGTATCCGGCCAACGCACCTGGATTCCCACAAACATACCCATATTGTGCCCGCCATCTTCGGTGTCGTTTTAAGACTGGCGGAGGAATTCTCCATTCCTTACGTGCGCCTGCCTATGGATCGAACAACGCCGTACGCGGGTTGGGTGTGCGCCCGAGTAGACCCTCTGTACAGAAAGGCGGCGCGTCGGCGTAGAGTCTGCATGACCGATCACTTTCTCGGATATCGTCTCACTGGCACCTTAACCGAAGCTTCGCTCCTCCGTGCATTGCCGTACCTAAAGGAGGGCACGACAGAATTCATGTGTCATCCGGGACTGCTGGGGCCTGAGTTACAGGGGGCGCCTACTCGGTTGAGGGAATCGCGCGTGCGCGAGTTGGAAGCACTCACCTCGCCTCGCGTGCGGATTGCTATGGACGCAGCAGAAGTCCGCTTGGCAACTTTTGGTACTGCGGATTAAGAGTCGTACTCGCAATGACTTGACCGTTGAAAACCGTCATATAAACGCGAGCGTCGGCGATCTTTGCTGGCTCAATTGCGAAAATATCGTCCTTCAGGACGACCAGATCGGCAAGCTTACCGGGTTCGATACTGCCTTTCATCTTCTCATCAAAGCTCGCGTAGGCTGAGCCCATGGTGTAAGCGTAAACGGCTTCGGCAACGGAAATCTTCTGCGACGGCGTCCAGCCATCCGGATGTTTGCCATCCAGCGTTGTGCGCGTGACTGCGCCATAGATGCCCATCAGCGGACTCATAGGGGCCACATCCCAGTCGGAACCAAACGCTAGGTGAGCTCCGGTATCGAGCAGTGTCCGAAAGGCATAGGCGGTCTTAGCCCGCTCAGGGCCCACGCGTTTTTCTGCCCAGCGGCCATCGTCCATCAGATGGTAAGGCTGCATGGAAGCGATTACGCCGAGACGCCCGAAGCGAGGAATATCGGCCGGGGTCAGGTGTTGTGCATGCTCAATCCGAAACCGGCGATCCCGGCTGCCGTTGTGCGCAATAGCCTGGTCGTAGAAGTTTAGAATCGTGTTGTTCGCTTTATCTCCAATCGCGTGAATAGCGATCTGCAAGCCGGCGGCATCAGCGCCTTCAATGTTTGCGTACATCTGCTTTGGATTACTTAGTTCATCGCTAGGAATGCCGCTCGTATTTGGCGAGTCCAGGTAAGGCTGAAACAGGAGAGCCGTGGTGGAACCTAGTGAGCCATCGGCGAAACCTTTGAGTCCGCCAATGTGTAATATCTCATTGCCAAAATCAGCCTGCAGACCGACAGCCGCCAGACGCTGCCACGTTTGAAGCGGCTGCTGTCCGGCGATCCGCACCCGCAATTGCCCATCCGCCAGCATGCTTTGATAAGCGCGGATGATCGGCGGGGCGGCGGACATGTCCTGAACGCTGGTCACGCCCTGATCGTTGGCATAGGTCTGGGCAGCACGAATAGCGGCTATGATTTGTCCCTGCGAAGGCGGCGGTATGACTCGTTCCACCAATTTTTGAGCGGCATCTTTGAGCACGCCCGTCGGATTGCCATCGGCATCGCGAACGATCACTCCGCCAGGCACATCTTTGGTCTCCTTGTTCACTCCGGCAAGCTGTAGAGCGAGCGAGTTCGCCAGCGACATATGGCCGTCAATGCGCTTGATCATGACCGGCCAAGCGCGGGTGACCGGATCGATCGTCTCGCGCGTAGGAAGGTGTGAGGGCGTCCAGTTTTCGTGATCCCAGTTGCCGCCTGTAATCCACTGGCCGCTAGGTTGGGCCTTGGCGTAAGTCCCGAGGGTGTCGCGCATCTCCGCTTCACTCTTTGAGTAGCGCAGTTGAGGTCCGGTAAGGTTGGCGCCGCCTGCATAGAAGTGAACGTGCGCATCGTTGAAGCCAGGCAGTACGCGCCTGCCTTCCAAGTCGATCACCGCCGTGCCGTCCTGCTTCAAGCGAGTGATCTCTTCCGTGCTGCCTACCGCAATAATCCGATTGCCGCGAATGGCAACTGCCTCTGCTTCGGGGTGTGACCGGTTCACGGTCCACACCTTCGCGTTGACAAGCAGCAGGGTAGGCGCAACTTGGGCCAGCAGCGCACCGGCGCTTAGGAGCAGAAACAGCAGGGGTCGCGTAAGACGATCAAACCGCAACGGCAACCGGCTCGAAACCAACGTATTGAACTTCTTCTTCGAGTGAAAATCCAAAGCGCGCCTGAACCCGTTCCTTCACTTCGTTGATCACTGCCAGGAGATCCGCAGAGCTACCTGCGCCGTCGTTGTAGATCAGATTTGCAT
>CALMAV010000126.1:0-5738 GCA_937859895.1 uncultured Bryobacterales bacterium
TTGGGCGTACTTCCCTACCCTGCGGGATGCTCTGATTTCGGGCCTGACACTCAACATTTTCAACCGCAATGCCGACAAAGTAGCCATAGCCAACGCAGCGCAATTAATCAACAACATCCATTCGTCATTCATGGCCGTGGGCGACAGGTTTACTGTTACTCCGATCTTCTACGTGTTCGAAATGTATGCAGGACATCAAGGCGGCACGTCATTAAGGACGCTAGTCAGCACGCCGGAGATGAGCGTGGGGACAAACCACCTTCCGTTGCTGTCAGCTGCCTGTTCCCTGAAAGGAAAGGCTGCCACATTGACGGTCGTCAATTCACATGCTACGGCTGCGCAAGAAGCACGGATCGAGTTCTCAGGAGCGCGCGTTGCGAGTACACAGGGGCGTGTGCTTACCGCAACCGACTTACATGCGCGCAACACATTCGATCAGCCTAATGCGGTGAAACCACGCGATGTTCAAGTCGGTTCGGGAGCAACGATAACCCACTCGTTCCCTCCAGCCTCGGTAACCTGTCTTGAGGTCCGTCTAGCTTAGTTCGGGACGACTACTGCTTGGTCGAGGCAATTTGAGGAAACTCGCCTCCACTTGCTTCAGTCGCTTTGGTGGACGCCGCAATGTCGACGGTTGCAAGCGGAATCTTTCGGACAGGTTGCTTCGAAAAATCCCAGATCGTCCCATTCATCACCGCATAGCTGCGCGTCGTTAACTGACCACCGTTCTGTAGCACCAACACAATGGGAGCCTGCGGCGCGTCCGTATCGCTTACCGGGACTGGCGGCGCTGGAGAAGGCGCAAGGTAACCCGGAGGCGGTGGCTGCATGTTCTGCATTTGGTTTTGGCGCAGCTGCCGGATTTGATCGTTCATGGCATCAAGCTGTTCGGCCAGCGCCGGGTCGTACCCCTGGTTGTTCATCTGCGCATTGAGCTCTGCAGCTTGCTCGGCATAGCCAGGGAAAGTAGAAATCGAATCACTACCCAAGTAGGGCAAGTATGGTGCGCCAAAGTACCCGGGATAACCGGTTCCAAAGACGCCGACGCCAGAGTAGCCCCCGTTGTTTCGCCGCCCTCCGTTAGTGGAACGAAAGGCACCGGGCGTGATCCCGGTATAACTGGCTGCCGGCGAAATTAGACCTGTTGGAGGCGCGATATTGCTAGGCAGAGGATAGGGCCGCCCACCGATGGTGCGATTCGCCCCAATAGGAGCATTCGGACGCGCGACTCGAGCCGGACCTGAAGAAATAGCTGAACCTGTGCCCAATCTCCCCTGACTAAGACCACGTTGTGCCCATGCCGGCGCCAATCCCGTCAAAGCCAACCCTAACGTCAGCGAAATTGCAGTTTTCAGGCGCATATACGATTGGTCCCTGCCGCTTCTGATTGTGTCAGATAAATCTTAGATGAGGGCGCAGGCTAGACCGTTGCGGTGATTACCAGGCTATTCTCCGCAGATGGTGCGTAGAACACGCCTATAATCGACGCAGGAAGTGCGGAACATCTACATACACGAACAGGGAGGCTGGCCGCAGTTCTACTGGAACCATGAGCAGCTAACCACATGCCTAGCCTTTGTTCGTCACCAGCAGGGTCGATTAATCGGGCGTATGGATGCGCTGGGCTTTCCCCTTCAGCAGGAAGGCGTCTTGCAAACCCTCACGGCCGATGTCCTTAACAGCAGCGAAATTGAAGGGGAGCGACTGAATGCTGAACAGGTTCGCTCTTCAGTGGCACGGCACCTGGGCATAGACATCGGAGCGCTCACGCCCGCGGATCGAAGCGTTGAGGGAATGGTCGACATAATACTCGACGCTACCCGCCACTATGACCAGCCGCTGACCGTCGAACGCCTGTTCGCCTGGAATGCCTCTCTGTTTCCCGCAGGCCGCAGTGGGCTCAGGAGAATAAAGGTTGGAGCTTGGCGCGATGACTCGGCGGGACCGATGCAGGTTGTCTCAGGCGCAGTCGGGAAGGAGCACGTCCACTTCGAGGCGCCAAGGGCAGAACGTCTGGAGGCCGAAGTACAGCATTTCCTTAACTGGTTCGAGACAGAGTCAGGCATGGATCCGGTGATGAGGGCCGCCTTGGCCCATCTCTGGTTTGTGACAATTCATCCGTTCGAGGACGGCAACGGCCGGATCGCGCGCGCGATTGCCGACATGGCTTTTGCCCGGTCAGAGAACAGTCCGCAGCGTTTCTACAGCATGTCGGCCCAAATCCGGCAGGAGCGCAATGCCTACTACACTGTTCTGGAGCAAACACAGAAGGGCACGATGGATATCACTCTCTGGATGGAGTGGTTCCTCGACTGCCTCGGGCGAGCAATAGACGGGGCACAAACAACTTTGAGTGCGGTACTCGGCAAGGGACCGTTCTGGGAACGCATCCAGACTAACTCCCTGAATGAGCGTCAGCGTCTCGTTTTAAACCGGCTGCTCGACGGCTTTGAAGGCAAGCTCACGACAGCGAAGTACGCGAAGTTTAGCAAGTGCTCCCATGACACAGCGCTTCGTGACATTCTGCCGCTAATAGATCGAGGCATTCTCCTCCGCAGTGCCGAACGTGGACGCAGCACCAGTTACGTCCTTGCGAGCTGACAGTTCATCGTATAGGCTTTAACGCACCTATGGCATCTGCGGTGTACTCGGTTCCACCGTCTCAGAACTTTACAATTACATCAAGGTTGAGGTCGATCCATTGCCGAAGAAGAGCTAAACCCTGAGCGCTGATATATCCGTCATCAATCACCTGAACATCGGGCCAAGCCTTGCCAGTGCTTCTTCACTGATCCGCCGCTGGCTCTCCTTGCGGTAAGGTCATCAGAACGGCTGCTAGATCTCGTTTCATGAGCGCTAACTTGGCTCGCAGATCTTCCAGCATTGCTCCCCGATCAGACAGATCGTCTATGTTTTCTTGCACGCCGCCGGTGGAGACTTCCGTCAGCCGATCAATCTTGTTCTGACCCTTTGGGGTGTTAAGATCCGAAATCCTGCCCACCTGTAACCACGTCTTCAGAAGCCGCTGCTTACGAGTTAGATGCTCTGGATCCGCGACAGGTACAGCGTCGAAAAAGCCCAGCACAGCAGGGGAATATACATCCACCGATTCAGTTTGCCGATGGAGGAACGGTGCCAGCATATTAGACCGAAAAGTAAAGGAGGAGGTCTTTCCGTTCTGTGCCCGCAAATTCATGGCCGAGATCACCGTTACAATCACTCCAGCGCCAATTCCTACCGAGTTTCCAGCCTTCGCATGCTTCGCCGAGAGTTGCAATGCTGAGCTCACCACACCCAGCGCACCGCCAGCTGCAAATCCCGCAAGGTTCAAACGGTTTGCTACTCGGTCCCGTTTATCCGAAAGCAAATTCCGATACTCGTTTGCCTGCGCGATTTCTCCCTCAACACGAGCAATAGTCGCATCTACTTGAAGAGAAGCACCCATTACTTTTTCTAGAATCTGTTGTCGAGCGTAAAGCGCCTGCAACGTTCTACCGCTGTCTCCAGGTTTGTTCAGTTCTTTCAAGCGGTTCAACAGCGGCGTGAGTCCGGCTAATTGGGACATCTGCTCCAGGTTCGATTCGGGGTCCTCATATTGAAACCCGCTCTCACCCTGTTGCGCCCGGCACAACGAGCCGGCTACCAGGAAGATAAAAAGAGCCGCAAGAGACCGCCGCGCCCACGAAAGTCGCAGCCGTTGCAATACTGCAAGTAGATGGTCAATAGTCAGTTGGCTCAAAGACCATCTTAGATTCTGAACTGCTGGAACCTGCAGCTCCTACCACGACCAATCAGTTTTCTCGGCAGGTGCACTCAAGTTCGGTAAAGCTTCCATGCACAAAGGAACTTCGTAGTGGCATGGTCAGGTGACCGTAAAGCATTAGCGAACGTCAGAACTCACATGGTTGATGTCCCTAGACGGTTAGACAGAACCGAATCTTGGTTGAATAGGCTGGGAAATATATACGTTCAGTCACTGTAAAGAGAGTAAGCCGAGCAAAACGCGCCCATGAATGCTAGCTCTTCCAATTCGCCAGTTGTAGATCCGGCACCCGCTCGAATTCCCTTTGATTGTCCGTAACAACTGTGCAGCTTTTGGTCACTCCCTGCGCTGCTAAGAGTAAGTCGTAGGCTCCAATGGGTGTTGCTTTACTTTTCAGCAAGCTCCTGATAAATCCGGCTGTTGATGCATCCTCACTATCGAAGGACAGTTTCTCAAACGGAAAGCTCAGAAAAAATTCCAGTTTTCGTGAGTTTCTTGCCCGATGCTTTGAATCGCTGTTGGCAATACCGAAGGCAAGCTCAAACTCGACGATTGATGACATGCAGATGAGATCTTCTTTCCGATCTGCCTCACGAAAGAGACGCATCGTTACAGGATCACCGTTTATGAGTTCGATACATGTGTTCGTATCAAGAAGGTATCTCATTCGAAGTTCATCTTGATTTCAGGTGTAATCGGCTGATCGCGTACAATCACAAAATCACTGTCATCTGAATGCAGTTGCTTGAACCAGACATCAAGGTCGATTTTGTCTGGCTCAAGCAGGACGCCATTGCCGACGCGCTGGACCCGAACTTTATCACCCTTGAATCTAAATTCTTGAGGAAGGCGTACCGCCTGGCTCTTGCCATTCATGAACAGCTTTGCAAATTTTGGCTTCACCTCGACAGTATAGACTCAGAATCTATATTCTGAATAAGGAGGGGCAATTCAGTGAGTCTGCAGCGCGGCCTTTTTCTCCAAAATTGGCTTCCGGCGGCACGATCTGAAGCACGCGCTACAGTTACGAGGAGCAGTTCGCAGGCCACCCTCGATAATAGTTCTTCATGCGAATTGCGCTCGCGCAGATCAACAACACCGTTGGAGATCTGGATGCCAACTCTGCCAAGATCCTCGAATACGCCCGTCGTGCCGAAGCTGCCGGGGCGGATCTGGTTGCTTTTCCCGAACTTGCCCTCACCGGTTACCCGCCGCGCGATCTGGTTGAGAAGGACTCTTTCCTCGACCGCACTGCCGACGCCTTGCAATGTATTGTTGAAGCTTCGGCGTCGCTCAAATTAGCTATCGTGCTCGGCTATGTTGCGCGCTCGCCGGCCGACGCTGCCATTAAAGCGCAAAACGCCGCTGCCGTGATCGAAGGCGGCAAGATCCTCTGCCAGCAAGCCAAGATGCTGCTGCCGAACTACGATGTGTTCGACGAAGCTCGCTACTTCGAGCCTGCCAAAGAGCAGTGCATCTGCACCGTTCGTGGCAAGCGGATTGCCCTCGCAATTTGTGAGGACGCCTGGAACGACAAGCAGTACTGGGAGCG
This sequence comes from uncultured Bryobacterales bacterium, assembly GCA_937859895.1. GTDB lineage: Bacteria > Acidobacteriota > Terriglobia > Bryobacterales > Bryobacteraceae > Bog-105. Next base: position 5,316 of record CALMAV010000126.1, read on the forward strand.
TCGCCGCTACACCCGCGATCCCATCGAGGAACTAGTTGCTCGGGGTGCGGACCTCATCCTCACCATTAACGCTTCACCCTGGAACATTGGAAAGCGCAAGCAGCGCGAAGCCATCTTCGAAGCCACCGCCCATCGCTTCGGCCTGCCGCAGATCTATGTTCACATGGTCGGCGGTAACGACCAGCTTATCTTCGATGGCTCCAGCTTTGCGATGAACGCAGATGGCAAGCTCGCCGCCAAAGCCAAGTCTTTTGACGAAGACCTGATTGTCTATGACTCGGACACCGGGCTTGGCGACGACCATGCCAATCACGTGGTAGGTGATGCGGCTATCTGGGAAGCACTCGTTTTGGGAACCCGCGACTACATCCGGAAGTGTGGCTTTCGGAAAGTTCTCGTCGCTCTCAGCGGCGGCATCGATTC
>CALMAV010000126.1:5748-7099 GCA_937859895.1 uncultured Bryobacterales bacterium
GTCGGCATGCCCGGCCCTTACTCAACCCCCCACAGTCTCGATGACGCCCGAGCTCTTGCCCATCAACTCGGGATACGCTTTGAAGTGGTTGCGATAAAGGACGGCTATGAGGCAATGACCGAGACACTCAGCGGCCTCTTTGCCGGCTACAATGCCGACACCACCGAAGAGAATCTGCAGTCGCGCCTGCGCGGCATGGTGCTGATGTCGCTCTCCAATAAGTTCGGAGCGCTGGTTCTTACTACCGGCAACAAGAGCGAGATCGCTGTTGGCTACTGCACTCTTTACGGCGATATGTGCGGAGGTTTGGCCGTTATCAGCGACGTTCCTAAAACGATGGTTTACCGCCTGGCTAAACTTGCCAACGCACGCTTTGCTGAGCGCGGCCTGCCCGAGCCAATTCCGCATAACACCATCACCAAGCCACCTTCTGCAGAACTGCGCCCAGATCAGAAAGACACTGATAGCCTGCCCGAGTACGACACACTGGATGCCATCCTGGCCGGTTACATCGAAGGCTACGAGTCGGTCCCTGAGATTGCGCGCAAAGAAGACATTCCGGAAGACCTGGTGCGCGACATCGTTCGCAAGGTGGACCGCAACGAATACAAACGGCAACAGGCGGCTCCCGGTTTGCGTATCACTACCAAGGCGTTCGGGGTCGGACGGCGCTTTCCCATTGCCCACAGGTTTACTGAATGAAAACGATTTTGTTTTTAGCCATCGCTTCCGCAGGCGCATACATGCTGCAAGATGCAGCTCCTCCTGCTGCCACCGAACACGTCGGCAAGCTCCCCGATGGTGGCTTTCTCCTCAATAGCGGCTGGACGCTACGCCCGGCCGGCGAGCAGGTACCCGTCGATACCTTTCCCATGAGCGCCATCACTGCAGCATCGGGTAAATACCTGCTCGTGCTGAATGGCGGCTATAACCCGCCCACGGTGAGCGTCATCGATATCGCCGCCAAGAAAGAGGTCGAGCGTACCCCTATTCCGGATGGCTGGCTGGGTTTGGCGCTCGCGCCGCGCAGCAATACGCTCTATGTCGGTGGCGGCAGCAAAGGCTCGGTCTATCAAATGGCCTTCGATCCCGCTTCGGGCAAGCTGACGCAGTCTCGCGAACTGGCCGTCCCTGCAGCTAACGGATCGGGCAATGTTGCCTTCATCGGAGATGTTGCGCTCTCCCCCGATGAGCGCACCCTATACGCCGCTGATCTTTACAACGACAGCCTTGCTGTTATCGATCTTTCATCAGGTCAGGTCACAGCGCACTGGAAAACCGGTCGGCGCCCCTATCGCATCCTGGTTGTTCCTGGTGGCCGGCGCCTCTTCGTCAGCAGTTGGGCCGATGG
>CALMAV010000127.1 GCA_937859895.1 uncultured Bryobacterales bacterium
CAATTATTGGAATCGTGGTCGTTATTGGGGCGGTGATTGGCGGATACCTGATGGGGCATGGCAACATGATGGTGCTCGTGCAACTGGCCGAGTTGGTGATTATCGGAGGCGCTGCCATCGGTACACTTCTGATTGGCAATCCGCTACCGGTCATCATGAAGATCATCAAGGGATTGTTGGGGATTCTGAGTGGTGGCAAGTACAACAAGGCTCGCTACTTAAATACGCTTAAGATGCTGAATGATCTGTTCGCGCAGGGGCGTAAGGGCATGACAACGCTCGAACCGCATGTGGAAGAGCCGGCGAATAGCGAAATTTTCAAAAAGCACGATTTCATCATGAAGGACCATCATGCTTTAGACTTCATCTGCGACACGCTGCGGATGGCGCTTAGTGGAACCGTCTCGGCACATGATCTCGATCAAATGATTGAGCTGGACCTGGAAGTTCACCATACCGAAGTAGGCAAACCGGTCAGCGCTCTCACCACAGTGGCCGACTCTTTGCCGGGTTTAGGCATCGTCGCAGCAGTACTGGGGGTGGTGATCACCATGGGTTCGCTGGGCGGTCCACCTGAAGAGATTGGGCACAAAGTAGGCGCGGCGCTGGTCGGAACGTTCCTGGGAATTCTGCTCTGTTATGGATTTTTGGCGCCTCTGGCTTCCAGCATGACGCATATCAATGGTTCAGAAGCGCAGTTCTACAACTGCTTGCGGACCGGGATTATCGCCTTTATTAGGGGAGCGGCGCCGATCCTAGCCGTTGAATTTTCCCGCAGATCCATTCCGTCCGAAGTTCGGCCGAGCTTTAAAGAGATGGAAGAGGCACTGCGCGGCGAAAAGGCGGGCGGCTAATGGCGGCTCCCGCAGTTCAACCGATCATCATTATTAAGAAGAAAGGTCATCACGGCGGCCACCATGGCGGGGCTTGGAAAGTGGCCTACGCTGATTTCGTCACGGCTATGATGGCCCTCTTCATGGTTATGTGGCTGATGAACGCCAGCCCGGAAGTGAAGAAAGCGGTTGGTGGGTACTTTAAGGACCCCAAAGGTACAGGCAAAAAGACCGGGACGAATGTGGCCGGAATGGGCGAGAGCTTGATGGTTCGTAAGGCCGACATGAAGGATCTGAAAGACAAGCTCGAGCATGCCATTAAGAGACAGCCTGACTTTCAGAAGTTGAAGGACAACATCGAAATAACCATAACCGGCGAGGGGCTACGGATCGAGTTGCTGGAGACGGAAAAGGGCATGTTCTTCACCACAGGCGCACCCGTTCCGACGCCTTTGGGGAAAGATCTCCTTGCTGAACTAGCCCGGCAGTTAGCCAAGCTGGAAAATCCATTGATGATTGAAGGTCACACGGACGCTACCGCGTACGGAAGTTTGGAGTATACGAACTGGGAGCTATCGGCAGATCGAGCGAACGCAGCACGCCGAATCATGCAAGCTACCGGGTTAGAACAGAAGCGTATCTCCCAGGTACGGGGTTTTGCGGACCAGAGACTAAGAAAAGTAAGTGACCCGAAAGATGCTTCTAATCGCCGGGTCTCCATCGTGGTGCGTTACGCCGACGAGATTGAGCCTGAGAAGGAAGAGGCGCCGACGAAAGGCGGCGAGCATAAAGCAGCAGACCCAAAGGGCGAGGGTAAAGGCGAGAAAGGCGTCGAGAAGGCCGCTGCAGCTGAGAAGGAAAAACCGCCTGAAACGAAGGCAGCAACGCACGCTTAAACCGATTTTTTGAGAAAGCTGGGACCTGTGCAGCACTCTCAGGAGTAACAACTCCCGTGGAGGACGTGCGCCTGTTCACCTTTCACTATCTGGCATTAATAAGTCTTCTGGTATCAGTATCAGCCGTAAGCAATGCAGCTACAGGAGCAGAGGTTACCGTCCCTGTGCATGCCCCGGAACCCACAGCGTTGGAAAAGCAGCTTGCATCCTTGCAGGTTCAGCGCCAGTCGGTACAAACGCAGATAGCATCCATCCAGCCACGCGTCATACAGGCTCCCCGGCGGGAAACCCGTCCGGTCAGCAGCGCGGTGGTATTCACTGATCCCGTTCCGACCGAAATGCCGGCCGCACCTTGGCCGGTACCGATGGCTCAACTAGATTGTCCCCCACTTTCGCACTATGAAGCGGATAGCCTGATCGGCTCGGCTGCCCGTGCCGAACGAATATCACCGGCTCTGCTGCGCGCTGTGATGAAACGCGAATCGGGCTTCCGACCTTGCGCGGTCTCTGAAAAAGGCGCTCAGGGACTGATGCAGTTGATGCCCGCAACAGCGCAGGAGTTCGGAGTATTCGATCCATTCGATCCTCAGGAAAATGTTCGTGGTGGAGCCGCGTTGTTGAAGCAGCTACTCGTGCGATACGCAGGCGATGTCCGCCTGGCACTCAGCGCCTACAACGCAGGTTCGCAGCGAGTAGAGCAAGCTGGCGGAATACCTGAGATCGCGGAAACGCAGAACTACGTCGCGGCAATCACGGGAGATCTGGGCCTGACCGGCCCTTGGAATCCACCGCCGGTTCCGGCTGAATCTGACGAACCAGAGCCAGTAAACACCGTGACGAAGCCTGACTTAAGTCACGTCGTACTCGCCTCGCCCTCGCTGAACTTCACCCCGAAGGCAACGCCGGTTCATTTAGCTTCAGAGCAGTGACGTAGGTTCACTCGCTCCGATACAGTGTTGAGGTGGATCGCAGATCATTCCTTGCAGGCACAGCGGCCCTCGGTGGCCAGATACTTCAGGGACAACAGCCACAGACGCGCCTGGGCCAACTTAAAAGACCTCTCGCCATCACCATGTGGGACTTCTCGTGGCTTGAGCGCCGTTGGCCCGGTGCTGGTTACGAAGACTGGGACAGCAGTTTAGACCAGCTGGTTCTGCGCGGTTATGACGCGATTCGCCTTGATGCCTATCCTCACCTGGTTGCTGCTGCGCCCGAGCGCGTGTGGGAACTGCTTCCCTGCTGGAACACTCAGGATTGGGGCAGCCCGGCGAAGAATCGCGTGCAAGTGCAGCCGGCGCTGAACCAATTCATCCGCAAGTGTGGAGATCGGGGGCTACGTGTAGCACTTTCCACCTGGTTTCGCCAGGATGTCGGCAATACACGGGACAGCATTAAGACAGCGGCCGACCATGGCAAGATTTGGGAACGAACGTTGAAGAGTATCGACTCCGATGGACTCCTCAAGCACATTCTGTACGTTGATCTCTGCAACGAGTTTCCGCTCGACATCTGGGCTCCCTTCGTCCCGCACGGAATGCTGCGAGCCAGCCCCGAAGGAACTGCCTGGATGCGAGAAGCTATCGCAGTTGTGAAGGTGAGCTACCCGCATCTCGATTACACCTTTTCAATGACGTCCGAATACGACACCTGGAAGCAGCAGGATGTCTCGATGCTGAACTTCCTGGAGCTGCATATCTGGATGGCACAGGCGTCTGACTTCTATAAGCAAGTCGGATACCACTACGAGCGCTTCTCGCCATCTGGTTACGAACACGTGGTTGAGCGCGCTAAGCCACTCTACGATTCGAAGCCGGCGTATTGGCAAGGCAAACTCCGCGATCAAATTCTGTGGGCTGCAGAGTGGTCGCGCGCGACAAAGCAGCCTTTAATCACGACCGAGTGCTGGAGTCTGGTCGACTACAAAGACTGGCCGCTGCTGGAATGGGACTGGCTCAAAGAGCTTTGCGACGTCGGCGTACGCACTGCTGCGGCGACGGGAAGATGGGCAGCCATAGCCACCAGCAACTTCTGTGGTCCGCAATTTGCCGGCATGTGGCGCGATGTCTCGTGGCACAAGCGAATGACAGAGGTGATCCATACTTCGTCCTTGTCTCTGTAGATGCTCGCGGTGACGGTTGAAGCGTGAGTGAGGCCGAGTCCGATAAGATGTGGAACGGTTCTTATGACTACGGCTATCCTTATCGCTAACGGCGATCTTCGCCTCTCGGCCAATCAGAAATGCTGGCCTGCCCAGGAGCGGATGGAGCAGGCAGTCACGGCAGCCATACAGAGCTGTGGACGCAAGGTAGAGCGTGGTCATGCCTTCGACCAGAAGAAGCAGCACGGGTTTATCGATTCCCAGAAGTACGGAATGCAGGTTTTCCGCGCTATTCCGAAAGGTGCCCCGCTGATTGTGGCCGAAGCGGTATGGCAGTACAGTCATCACGTATTGCACGGGCTGATGGCGCATACCGGGCCGATTCTCACTGTGGCTAACTGGAGCGGTGAGTGGCCAGGGTTGGTGGGCATGTTGAATCTAAATGGCTCGCTCACCAAAGCGGGAGTTGCGTACTCGACGCTTTGGTCGAACGAGTTCACCGACCAATACTTTCTGTCGCAGCTAACAAAATGGCTCAACGGCGAAACAGTCGTGCATGATACCAGCCACGTGCGTGCTTTATCCTCGCTTACCCTCCCTTCGGCTCCAGAGCAAGTTGGAACGGCCATAGCGAAAGCACTTCGGAACGATCGCGCCATTATGGGCGTTTTCGACGAAGGCTGCATGGGAATGTTCAATGCCATCATTCCCGATGAGCTGTTGAACCCAACTGGCCTCTTCAAGGAACGGTTGAGCCAGTCAGCGTTATTCGCTGCGATGCGTGATGTTCCTGACGAGGAAGCACAGGCCGTCCGAAGCTGGCTGGACGCAAAGGGAATGCGCTTTCAGACCGGGTCGAATGGGGAAACGGACCTCACCGATGCTCAGATTCTCGACCAGTGCCGGATGTACATTGCCGCGTTGCGAATGGCTGACCAGTTTGGGTGCGACACCATTGGCATCCAGTATCAGCAAGGGCTAAAAGATCTGGCACCCGCATCGGACCTGGTGGAAGGCCTGCTCAATAACAGCGACCGTCCGCCGGTGACTAGCGCCGACGGCCGCACACTCTTTGCTGGTGACCCGTTGCCGCATTTCAATGAAGTAGACGAGTGCGCGGGCTTGGATGGTCTGATCACAAAGCGAATCTGGCAAAAGCTGGGTTTTGCACCAGAAAATACTTTGCATGATTTGCGTTATGGCGAAGAGTATGAAGGACGTTATGTCTGGGTATTTGAGATCTCAGGCGCTGTGCCGCCAGAACACTTGATCGGTGGTTATGCCGGAGCTGTCAGTGAGCGGCAACCGCCTATGTACTTCCGGCTAGGGGGCGGCACACTAAAGGGCATCAGCAAGCCTGGTGAGATTGTCTGGAGCCGTGTCTTCATCGAAGATGGCAAGCTGAAGGTGGATATTGGACGGGCGCAAGTAGTCTCGTTGCCACACGAAGAAACAGAACGCCGCTGGCAGGCAACCACCCCGCAGTGGCCCATCATGCATGGAGTCCTGTATGGAGTCACGCGCGACCAAATGATGGCCCGGCACAAAGCCAACCACATTCAAGTTGCATACGCGCCAGATGCAGAGGGAGCCAATCGCGCTCTGGCCGCTAAGGCCGCTTGCTTCCGCGAACTCGGCTTGGAAGTCAGCATCTGCGGCACCGATACCGGACTCTAATAGGCAGGTCCAATGAGCACAATCGTGGCGGGTGTTGATTTTGGGACGCTCAGCGTTCGCGTTTCTATCTTCGAACGAGACAAGGGCTTGCTCGGCGCGGGAGTGGCCGAGTATCCACTGCATCGCAAACGGAACGACCCGGATTTTGCGACTCAAAGCCATGCCGATCATATGAGCTCGCTTGTAACGGCAATAGAGCGCGCCAAGGCAGAGGCGAGAATTAATGGCCAGGAGATAGAGGCATTGGCCTTGGATACCACGGGCTCAAGCGTGGTTCCCGTAGATGTGAACTTTCAGCCGCTTGATGATTACTATCTGTGGTGTGATCACCGGGCTTGGGAAGAAGCCGACGAGATCACCCGGAAAGCGCACGAGTTTGGATTGGAAGCTATTGACTGGTGCGGCGGCGTTTACTCTTCCGAGTGGGGCTTTTCTAAACTCCTGCATTGGCTGCGACACAATCCCGAGCGACGTCATCTGCTGGCCTCTGCGTTTGAACATTGCGATTACATAGCCGCTGTCCTCTGCGGCATCAATGACGTTGCCCAGGCGCCACGAAGTGTTTGTGCAATGGGTCATAAGTGGATGTGGAACGCATCACTCGGCGGCTTGCCTCCCGAGGACTTTCTGGTGGCAATTGATCCATTGCTTGCAGGCGTTCGCGAGAAAATCAGCGGTCGCTATCTAACCTCTGATGCCATCGCCGGCAATTTGTCATCGGAGTGGGCCGGCAAGCTGGGACTGCGGGAAGGCATTTCCATTCCGGTGGGAGCGTTCGACGCACACTGGGACGCAGTGGGCGCGGGCATTCAGCTTGGGGATGTAGTGAACGTGATTGGCACCTCGACATGCATGATCGGACTCACCGATCAAACAACTCTGGTGCCGGGTGTCTGCGGTGTTGTGCCGGGCTCAGTGGATCCGAAATTGACCGGTATCGAGGCCGGTATGTCTGCTGTCGGTGACCTGTTCGAAGCCATTGCACGCAGAGCCGGATCTTCCGCCTCGGATCTTTCGAAGGAGATCAAAGATTACCGAGCCGGGCAGACAGGTCTGCTTCGGCTGACGTGGGACAACGGCGACCGCACGGTGCTGGTGAATCCGGAACTGGGCGGAGTCGCGCTGGGCTGGCACCTAACAAGCACGGCCGCGGATGAGCTATTTGCTGCAATCGAAGGCACTGCCTTGCATACGCGAGTCATCCTGAACCGTATGGAGGAACATGGTGCGAAGGTGACGCGCATCATCAATGGCGGTGGCATTCCGCAGAAGAACGATGTGCTCAATCAGGTTTACGCCAACGCTTTGAACAGGCCGGTGCTCGTTCCGCAAGGCAGCGTTACGAGTCTAGGATCAGCAATCTTTGCATTTATGGCAGCAGGCGCATTCAAAACAATAGCCGAAGCGCAAAAGGTGCTGTGTCCGCCGCACCGAATCTACCATCCGGACCCGACCAGCGTTGAAATCTACAACGAGCTCTTCCCATTGTTCAACAAGGTCTATTTTGCTTTAGGAAATCAGGAGTCAAGTGGAGTTCCACTTGGCCACGTTCTGCCGCAGCTTCGTGCCATTGCGCATCGTGCAAGGGGATAACAATGAAGCTGCAATCACTGCGCGACGAGGTTTACGAAGCCAATCAGGAACTGGTTCGGCGAGGATTGGTGCTCTTCACCTTTGGCAATGCAAGCGGCTTTGACCGCGCCTCTGGTCTGGTTGTCATCAAGCCAAGTGGAGTCCCCTACGACAAGCTGAAGCCAAATGATTTAGTTGTGACTGACCTGAATGGCAAAATTGTTGAGGGTTCGCTACGGCCGTCTTCTGATCTGCTGACGCATGTTGCCCTCTATCAGGCTTTTGACGGGGTAGGCGGCGTGGTCCACACGCACTCTCGCTATGCTACGGCGTGGGCCCAAGCGGGCTTAGAAATTCCGTGTCTGGGCACAACCCATGCCGACTACTTTCGAGGCGCTATTCCCGTTACGCCCTCTATGCAGCCGGAAGAGATCGAGTCCGAGTATGAGTGGAACACCGGTCAAGTAATCGTCAGGCGATTTGCTCAGTTAGACCCGCTCACGACGCCCGCTGTTTTGGTTGCCGGCCATGCCCCGTTCGTTTGGGGTCCTTCGGCCAGCGAAGCCGCATATACGGCAGTCGTGGTTGAAGAGCTGGCCCAGCTTGCACATCTCACCCTGGCTATCAAGGCAGAAGTAACCGGTATCAGCGATTGTTTGCGAGACAAACACTTCCTCCGCAAGCATGGACCGAACGCCTACTACGGGCAGATTGCATCTGAAGAGAAGAGCTAAGTTTGGCAAGGCAGCGCACGCGCAATGGCTGACGGCTGAATAAGTGACACCGGAAGATGAGCAATCGAGACAGGCTGCTCCTACAGATAGCGCAGTGCTGCTCGGCGCGTCTGGCATCCTTGCCTATGCCGCTTCAATGGTGACGCACGAAGCGCTTGGTCACGGCATTTTTTGTCTTGCTGTTGGTGACCATAACGCCATGCTGACGGCCTGGGGCGAGAGATGTGATGCGCGAGGTGCGCCTGCGACTGGAATTGAAGCGGCAGGCCCTGGCGTGCAGTTCATTGTCAGCTACTCGCCTGGTCTATGCTGCACTGGTTACCCCAAGGCGCAACTAGACTGCGCTATTTCTTTCGGCTGTACATGGTTTTAATCTGCTCATCTCCTCCGGCTATGTCGCATTCAGCGGCGTTACCGATTACGGGGATGCTGCCATGCTCATTGCTGGGCTCCGTCCACCCGTCTTGTGGGGCGGTGGGTTAATTCCGCTCGGTTCGGCCGTATACTTTTTCTCAATGCGGATAGCTGCGCTTGAGCTCAAGCGATTCGTCGGCCTCAATGACGGAAGCAGGCGTCTTTCCTGCCTCGTCTGGATAGCGTAT
>CALMAV010000128.1:0-1456 GCA_937859895.1 uncultured Bryobacterales bacterium
GGGTCAGCCAGATCCCAAGGCTGGTACCCGGTCTTCTGCTGTGCCACAGCTTCGGCAGCAGCTCGTGGCGAGGCGTAAGTGCGAAGCTGTTCCCGCTCGAAACCCAACCGCACACGACCGGCTGGTTCGGGGCGAATCCAGAGAGTGCCCAGCGGGCTGACATATGTAAACAGGACGGACTTCATGAATGGCGTGCTTGCTTGTTATCGTGCGAGATAGGCTACTGTCTCCGCGATACCTTGCACAGCACTGGCAAAGCGGGGGTAATCGAGTTTGTCGGGCGTGTCTTGCGTACTGTGATAGTACGGATAGCGGAACGGAGCGGTGTCTGTAAGCATCAGCGCTTTATAGCCGAACTCCCAAAATGACCAATTATCTGACCAGCCAACTCCGGTGATGGAACTAAGCGCAGCTAGACCCTCGGCTGGTAGAGACGTCCCCGAGCGAAACGCTTTCAGAGCCGTTCGCAGCAGAAGAGCGCTCTGCACGTTGGCGACGAAGCCGAGGAAGTTGCCGCGGTCAGGGTATCCGGGAAGCGCTATCGGATAGGTTTGCGAGCCTGGCGTATCGGTGTAGTAACCGAGAGTCTCAAGCGAGAGCATTGCTGCAATATCCTCTTTGCGATCTTGACAACGCTTTGCGTAGACATAGCTGCCCATGGCCGGCGTTTGAAAGTATGGCGGCTCTTCATTTGCGAAGAACACGAAGCGGATCGTGCGGGCAGGTTTTGCTTTCGAAAAATGACGGGCTAACTCCAGTGTTGCAGCAACGCCGCTGCCGTTATCGTTTGCACCGGGCAGATCTCCGGCGGTATCGTAGTGAGCACCAACAACCAGGATTTTGTCAGGATGTTGCATGCCTCCCAACTCGGCTACGACATTAACAAAGGTTTGCTCGGCGACCTTGAAGGATTGTTGTTGCGGCGTGTAGCCATAGGAATGCAGTTCTGAATCGATGTAGGCGACCGTCCTCTCGAGGCTGCTGGCTGTCTGTCGTCCGCCAATGCCCACTGCCAGTGCTTGTACGTGCGTCTGCAGTCGGGTGATGATTGTGAGCGCAAGTAGCGGCGCCATACCAAATCCATTCATCTGTAACTTCTAGACTCGCTTCTGTTATATATCGGCAGGTACGAACAGATCACAACCATGCCCAATGAAGTGCCGCGCCTCCTTACTGAACTCAGTGCCTTTCGGAAAAATCAAACGGACATCAATGTCATCGTTGAGACGCCAAAAGGGAGCAGAAACAAGCTTGATTATGAACCCACGCTGGGCGTCATGGAGCTCGCGGGGGTGCTGCCGGAAGGCTCGGTCTTTCCGTATGACTTTGGGTTTATCCCTTCCACATTGGGCGAAGATGGAGATCCACTGGATGTCTTGGTTTTATTGGACGAGTCTGTGCCGCCAGGGTGTTTGATTTCTGCTCGGCTGATTGGCGTCATTGAAGCGGATCAGAC
>CALMAV010000128.1:1466-3625 GCA_937859895.1 uncultured Bryobacterales bacterium
GAACAGGACGGACCAACCATGAGGAACAACCGGCTACTGGCGGTGGCAACTCGAGCTCACACTCACGCGGATGTCACCGAACTGGAGCACCTTCGCCCCAAAATGGTTGAAGAAATTGAACATTTTTTCATTTCTTATAACCAAACGAAAGAGAAGACTTTCAAGCCTGTTAGCCGAGGCGGTCCGGAACGAGCTCTTGAGCTGGTACATGAGGGGCTGGACCGTCTTAATGCTTCCCAATCCAGAGCGTAATCCGCAGAGTTAGCCTCCGGGAGCCACTAAATGTTTATCGAGTTATTAGGAATTTAAATCTGGAGCAAATATCCGATCAACGCAGTTTCTAAAAGTATTAACATTTTAAACGACAGTTTCCTTGCTGGCACGGAGCCATGTAAACAATGAGTGTCGTGGATCAAAACTCGTCGGCGGCCATTTCGCGGCGTGTACCGTTCACGGTTAGGCTTTCGCCACAGCTGGTTAACAGCCTGGTAAATCGGCAGCTACCGTTCAGCACGAACCCAGGTGAAGTTTCGGGGCTGCTGTACGGGCTTGCCGAAGCAGGCAGCGTCACTGTTCAGGCTTTCCGGCCGTTCCAGGCCGGCAAAATCGTTAGTGGCTTTAGGGACCGCACCGAGCAAAATCAAATTCTTCAGCAGCACCTCACGGTTTTCTCCAAGGAAGCCGAAACAGCGGCTCTGCAGTTAGTTGGTTGGTATACGCTGCGCCTAGAGGGCGGACTGACTAGCAGCGATCTGACTTACCACAATTGGTTCTTCCCTCGACCGAATGATTTGGCTTTAATCATCAGGCCCGATGGTGTGAGCGATGCAATGCTGGAGCTGTTTTGCCGGGCAGCAACGGGTGTCCTCTCCGAAGAGGCACGTCGGGTTGGTCTGGCCCGGCTCTCTCCCATTGCAGTCGAGCAGCCGGTTGAAGTGGTGCTGGGGTCTAATATTCAGGACGTCTTCTTCATGCGGGCCTACGAGGAAGGGAGCGAAGAGCCCGAAGAGACTGGGAGCAACTGGAAAGAATCGTTGCTTGAGCACTCGCGTCGCGCGCTCTCTATGCTCCAGCGCCGAAACAAGGCACACCGGCAGCAGCAGCTACCGAACAGGGCGACCGTAGTGCAATCGCGCGACTCGTTACTAAGAAATTTCGAAGGCCTTTTGCAGTCCAATGCAACTGGGCCACAGGTGATATCGGAGTCGGTTCCGCCGATGGCACCTGCGGCACCTTTGTTGACCTCCGCGCCGCTATCAATTCGGACGACTCGGACGCGCCCTCCTTGGATAGCGGCAGCGCTCGTCTTTATCGCCGCATCTGCAGTTAGTTTCGGTGGCCTCTACTATCTACGCACAAACGAGCGAAGTGAGTCCTGGCCGCGCTTTTTGCGGAGCACCCCGCCAGTCTCGGCTCTGGGTCTGCGGCTCGAAGCCCAAGGTGACCGCCTGTTATTAAGTTGGAATCGCCAGGATGCGCTAGTCAGACACGCGAGCAATGGCTTTCTGGAGATAGTGGACGGACCGCTTCGCCGACAGGTGGTTCTCGATCCGTCGCAAGTGGCCAATGGGTCCATCTTGTATCACCCAACTTCGGATGACATTAGCTTTCAGCTGGAAGTGCGCGGTGCCGACGGCCGTCATGAGGCAGAAAGCATGCGAGTTCTAGAAGCTGCCAAGCCGCCAGCCCTAGACATATCGCCGGAGCAACCCGGGGCGCGGAAGCCCGCAATCGACATTACCCGTAGCGAGCCGGACCGCCAATCGAAGCTTTCCAGCGTAGCGCCGAGAGAACGTAAGCCACTTCAAGCGGCGCCTATAGCAGCCCCTCCACCTGAATCTACTGTCATTCCGCCTGCGGCAAACTCGACGGGGCCCACTGGTGAAAACCCGAGTTTACCGGCCAAGGCCACTAGGCCCGAAGAAGATCTGCATGCAGTGCCAGAGGATGTTCCCGAGCCCCGGGAACCTACAGTTCCGGCTCAAACTACAAGGCTGGAGCCGATAACTCCTGGGAGGCAACCAGTTGTAACCAGCCCTGTTCAGAAGCAACTAGCTACCCCGTCGAGCTATCAGCCGCCGCGCCCAATCCGGCAAATGCTGCCGAATATCCGGACGCTGGCACCCAGCATCCTTGCTTCTGCCGGACAAGTGGAAGTC
>CALMAV010000129.1:0-924 GCA_937859895.1 uncultured Bryobacterales bacterium
AGTTCATGCTTGTAGCAGGCTGGCGCATTCAGGTAAAAGGTCGTGAGCGTCCGCAGTTCGGGCGGATATAGATACATCGAGGCAATCTGTTCGAAGAGCTCTTTCTGTTCCTCCGGTTTTAGGTCTGGCCGTTCGGCCTCAATGATGGATCGGAAGAACGTGAACTGGAACTGGTGATTGTCTTCGTTCTCCGGTAGCGCAAAAGGATTGATCTTGAAGGATCGCGTTTTTAGGCGTAAGGAGATGGTCGTCCCGCCATAGTGCTTCACCGTCTCGTTATAACTTCCGCCCAGGTCTAAGATGCAGGTGTAACCGTCATACTTCTGAGCTGACGAGACAATGAAATTCCCGTTCATGGTCTTGCCACGGCCTCGGGTGCCCGTGCCAAACAATCCGAATGCGCCGCCAACAAACGGGTCCCAGTGGAACGGCGTCCGGTCCCGTGTCTCGTAGAGCGCCAGATACTCTGCACCATCTGAGAGTTCGCTGGCCGTCAGCTTGCCCGTGTACGGCGCATAGCAAAGCGATAGGTCCGCAAAGTTGAGAGCACTGATCCACTGCTCACGTACGCAGTACTTCGTGTTGCCGGGGAGAATCGCGAGATAAGCTGCTAACGCGCCTCGAACCTCTTCAAAGAGTGCACCATCAAAGCTTCCAAACACTCTGTTGATGGCAGCAATAGCCTCATCCAGCTTGCTATTGTCCTCGCCATGGAGCACAACCGTGTAAGTAAACTTGCCGTAGGGAATGCTCTCGTTCTGCATCCGCTGTAGGACCGTGCCCAGTCTGCGGATAGACTCATCCGCAGACTGATCGGCCATCAACTCATCGGTCTTGGTGTCCGACGCTTCGGGCGCGAGTGGGCCGTGCTTTTCGAAGTCGTTAATGTGCTTTTTCTTGGACTGTACCTCGGTGCGAACGGCG
>CALMAV010000129.1:934-1963 GCA_937859895.1 uncultured Bryobacterales bacterium
CCCATGCGCAGGTGCTGGCCAGGCTTATCCCACGAAAGCCCAGTTCCGACGAGCTGGTGATCAACTTCGTTGTCGCGCTTGAGCCGTAGAGAATCCGAGATCGATGGTTCAAAATTCAGCAGTCTTCGAAGGAAGCGAAAGGCCTGGTCTTTGGGTAAAACCACAGCTTCAAAGAGATCTGCCAGGTCCCCAGCGAACGCGCCGGCCTTGGCCTTGACGGTGGAGCAAACCCGTCGACGCTCAGCAATCATAGCTTCCGTTGACTTCTTACCCTTGTACTGCCCACGCGTGACTACCACGCTGAAGAGATCAACCGAACCGAAACGAGCAGACTCACGGAGAAACTTGTGCCGGTCGTCACAGATCTCTTGCACCTTCGGGTTCTCATACACCGGCTTATGCTGAATGGGACAGTTAGTGCGCCGGATCGCATATTGGTAGGTCCGGTCGTCCTCATTGAATAACTTCAAGCTGGCAGTCAGGCGCAGCGAGATACGCTCGCGTGCTTGGTCGGTCAGGCACTCATCGTCGAGTCCTCCGAGCTGCAAGCACATCCCGGCACTGCCATTGGCGGTGACGAATGTCGATTGATCGATAAAGGCTTTGACGGGAACGACCTTGCGGAAAGCCCGCACTCGTTTCTGTTTCAAGCCTGATCGGACCCGCTTAAGCAAAGTCGGGAAAGTCACGCAGATCCTCCATCAGTGCCGGGTCATAGTCAATTCCTAGTTGCAGCGAGAGAAAGAACAACTCAACCAACTTGGAATCGTTGCGATAAATCCAGCGGCCAGCGAAGATCACCAGCAAGAACAGCACAATTCCCGCCAGCGCAGAGTACAGAGCCCCCAAGACAAGAGAGAGGCCGCCGCCGAGTAGGATGCCTATGACAGGCAATCCCACCTGGCGGATCACGGACGAACCGTTCATTTCCTTGATGACCGTGTTTCGCTTCATCGCTTTAACCGTTGGTGCTATATAGGCCCGAAATCAGGCCTTGAGCGATCCCGGCGACGATGGCACAACCAAGGG
>CALMAV010000130.1 GCA_937859895.1 uncultured Bryobacterales bacterium
GGACTGCAACGCTTTATGGCTGGGTTAGCCCAAAGACTCACTACCCAACCGCGAGTTCGCCTATGTATGCTGCTGACATCTCATACCTGGGGACTTACGCACAGGATCGTCAGCCAATATTGCAGAAGCTGTTCATTGAGCCTGCATCTCAGCTGCCCGAAAAGAGCTTTGTCCTTGGGGGAGCGATGTATCCTCATGACGTTTTCTTGCCTTCGAACGTCCGTATCTTCGACCATGTTGCTCCTCCTGCGCATAGCGCTTTCTACTGCTCGTCTCCGTTGACCTTGAACGTAACGCGAGGATCGATGGCGGCCATGGGTTACTGCCCGTCTGGTCGTCTGTTTGAAGCAGCTGCGTGTGGCACCGCCATTCTGAGCGATTGGTGGCCGGGGTTAGAGACTTTTTTTGAGCCAGGTGAAGAAATTCTGATCGCTTCCAATACGGCCGAGACAGTAGCTGCGCTGACTCGCGACCGAGGCTCATTGGTAGCTATAGCCCAACGCGCCAGACAGCGAACACTGGCTTATCACACCGCTGAGATCCGCGCTAAGCGATTGGTGGATCTGCTTACGGTCTTGCCCGACGAAGGCTCTTCAAATCAGCACCTCGCGCTCGCCTCAAGGGAGCTCTAGATGTGGGGAATCATTCCCGCTGCGGGAACAGGAAGTCGTATTCAGCCACTTGCGTTTTCGAAGGAACTGCTTCCGGTCGGAAGTTATTTCCAGGGAGAACAGGAACGCCCGCGCGCCGTTAGCGAGTATTTGATCGAACGCATGGTGGCGGCCGGCGTGGATAAGATCTGTTTCGTCATCTCTCCTGGCAAGTCCGACATTCTGAACTTCTTCGGCGGACATGCTTTATCAGCAAGCATCTTCTATGCTGTTCAGCCCCAGCCTGCTGGTCTGTGCGATGCTCTTTTCCGGGCCGCTCCGTTGATAACTCCGGACGAGGAAGTGTGTATCGGCCTACCTGACACGGTCTGGTTTCCCAAAGACGCTCTGCGTTGTCTGCCCGCTGGCCGCTTATCCTTTCTGCTCTTTCCAGTCTCCAATCCTGAACGGTTCGACGCCGTCGTCACTGGACAGAATGGGGAGATTTCAGAGATCCAGGTAAAGAGCCCGGATGCGAAGACAGAGTGGATTTGGGGCGCTCTGCGCATGCCTGGGGCAGTTTTGCACAGCCTGCATACTCTCTGGCAAACCCGCCAGGATGAGTATCTGGGCACGCTGGTGAACGCCTATTTGGCTGACGGCGGCTCGGCGTTCGGCCACAAGGGCGGCGAGGCGTACGTAGATGTGGGAACCTTTAACGGGTACCGCGAAGCTCTTCGTCTCCTGGGTGCAAATGCCGACGCTGAGGCTTCTTGCAAGTAGACCGGATCAACACATTTGAACACCTCCGCGAGCTTCAGTCCGAGTGGGCTACGCTACTCGAATCGGTAAGTATTGGCACACCGTTTCAAACGGCCCAGTGGCAACTCACTTGGTGGAAACATTTTGGGAGCGGGAGTCTGCATGCTTTCGCGTTTCGAGACGGTGATCGGTTAGTTGGCCTGCTGCCAATGTTCAGGCATGAGTGGGAAGGGCGACAGCAGCTAACGTTAATCGGTTCTGGAATTAGCGACTACCTTGACCCATTAACGGTTCCGGAGTTTGCCCAACAGATTGTTTCAAAAGTGGGTGCTGGACTGATTGCCGACCAGACCTGGGATGTTTGCAACTGGCAGGATCTAGCAACCACGACACCGCTACGATCGCTTTCGGAAGTCACAGGATTACATGTAACCAGTCAACCCGACACACTCTGCAGCGCAGTCGCACTGACTGAGGATTTTGAGGCGTATTGGCGGGGACGCTCGGCAGATCACCGGAGAAACATTGCGCGCTACCGAAGGAAGGCCGAGGCCGAAGGTGCTATACAGTTCAACGTAGATCAGCAAGCTAATCCTTTTCTGCTGGATGCATTGATCGAGCTACATGGAGCTAGATGGCGCAGACAGGGAGAGTCGGGCACCATTGCCGCGAATCATTCGGCAGCTTTTCTGCGGGATGCAGCGGAGCAGCTTTCCAGGGTTGGTGCGCTTCAACTATTCAGCCTGGTGTGGAATGGCAAAGTGGTAGCAGTGATCTTCGGCATGGCCCGAGCCGATGTACTTTACGGCTACTTGAGTGCGTTTGACCCGGAATGGGAAGAGTTTGGGTTTGGTCGTAATCTGTTGTTCCATGCTCTTCGTTACGCGGCGCAAAACGGTTACCGCTGCTGGAATTTTCTGCGTGGTGAGGAAGCTTACAAGGCCTCATGGGGCGCAGTTCCCATAGGCAAATGCCGTCTTGTGATAACTAAATCTTGATAGAGAGCGAGGTAACGCTCCACCATGTTTGTTGCTGAGAAGCGAGCCGCAGCCTGCTCCAAACAAACCTTGGAATCAAGGTGACCAAGAGAGGCAACCGCTTCTGCCATCTTGTCTTCTGAGTCAACGATGAACCCGGTCGTGCCGTGCTCAACAATCTCTGGCAAAGCGCCACTGCGGAACGCTATCACCGGCGTACCTGCGCTGATCGCCTCCATTGCCACTAATGAGCTGGTTTCGGGGGCAAGACTGGGGACCAGTAACGCTTTAGCGTTTTGAAGGAGCCGAGCTTTTTGAAAGCGCCCGACCGGCCCCAGGTAGCACCTGCTTCCATCGAAAAGCGGACGCACCTGCTCATCGAAGTAAGAAAGGTGAGTGTCAAAGCCATGGACAGGGCCAGCCACATTTATCGGCATCCCAAGCTTATGGGCGACGCGCAATGCAATATCGGTTCCTTTCTCAGGGCAGATACGGCCAAGCCATAGAAGAGCATTGCGCAACGGTTGCTCGTCGGAACCGCCGATGAGGTCAACGCCGTTTTCAACTACCGCATACTTACGATTTTTGGGCGCCGCTTGAGCTTGGGTTTGAGAAACACAGGCGAGAAAAACTCGCGGGTCAACAAAGGCATCGGCGGAATACCAGGATGGAGGAAGGTGCATGGTTGCCAGCATCGTTGCCTGGCTAGCGGGAAGATAGTCAGAGAAATCAAGACTGTGAAAATGGATTAGATCGATTTGTTCCTGTGAGATGGCCTGCACGATGCGAGCGCGATGTTCAACTTGAGCCTGCCTGCGATCCTCTTCTGTGATATGCGTACAGGCAGCGCGCGTTGGAAAAAGTGTTCCACTGACTTGCGACCCATGCGCCGCTACAACAAATGAGCGATGCCCGGCTGCCACGAGACCACGTTCTAAGAGAAAAAGAATTTGCTCGGCGCCACCTGCCGAATCAGCACTAACCGGGAACAGCGGGTACGCAACGCTCAAGATTGAGAGGCGGCGACCCATCAAGCCAACTTCGGGCGAGGTAGACGAGACTCACGGACGTGCGTTGCGAGCAACGACGCAAAAACTTGAGGACAGGCGGCCATGGTGGCAAGGGCCAAATGCCGCACTGTCGGGTGCGCCTCCAGAGTTAACAGTAAATTCGCCATCAGGCGAGGCTTCCACGCCAGCTTGCGATGCGCTTTTTCGTAATGATGGAGTGAGCCCGTCTCCATAGCTCGGGCCAAGGCTATTGCTTGCTGAAACCCAAGCCCCAAGCCGTCACCGGTAATCACGTCCACCGAACCTGAAGCGTCACCCACCAGCGCAACCTTGCCTCGATAGACTCGACTGAGCCGTCGCATTGTTGAGAGCGATCCGCGTTCGGAGGTGATTGCACTTCGGCCTTTCAAGCGGGCTTTAACCTTTGGGAATATTTCAAATGCATCGGCAAGACGGAAAGACTGATCTCTTGAAACGACCGCTACTGAGACTTGGTCGGCTGCAATTGGGGTAACGTAAAGCTGGCAGCTACGTCCCCAATACATCTCCATGTACTCAGACCACGGCGCGACTTCGAAGTGCTGCCTAAAACCATAACGCTTAGAGGCACACCGTTCGCCTCCAAAACCGCCATGCCGCCGCATATGCGAGTTGCCGCCATCAGCTCCGACGGTCAAATCGTACTGCGTCTCAGAACCGTTACTCTTGCAGCCCCATCGAAGGTCGACGCCCATCTCTACGGCACGTCGCATCAGCGCATCATGCAGGACAGTTCGTCGCAAGCCTAGAGCTGGTGCTGAAGGGAAGTCGGCGGCAACACAGGAGTGCTCATCGATAAACTTGATCCCGCGAAAAGGAAAGCCGTTACCGCCACTCTCTCCATCGTTGCTGACGTCCACACCGAGCTCTCGAAGAGCCCGCAAACTATGTGGCAACAGGCCTTCGCCGCACGCTTTATCGATGGGCGGAGTGCCCGATTCGAATAGCGTGACCAACCACCCGATGTTGCGCAGTGCGATTGCTGCGGCTAGTCCCGATGGACCGCCTCCAACAATACACGCGCGCCTCAAAGTACCTGACTTCCTGTTGTTGTCACATCGTGCTGGGCCAACATCTGCAGGTCGCGACGGAAGCGTCCGTCGTTCAGGATGTTGAAAATAACCTGAACAGAAGGCAAATGCAAGTCGCGCTGGTGCACGACAAAATCATAGCGCTCCGCAACGAAAGGTATAAAGCCCAAACCAGCGTAGATGGCGGCAGAGTGGGCTGCAATACCGCCATCTGCCGCTCCGTCTCTTACCTGGGATGCTACCGCGAGGTGACCTTTCGCTTCGCTCGCGTAGCCGCGAACTGACTCAGGAGCAACCCCAAGTTTAGCCAGTTCCTGGTCCAGAGAATCACGTGCTCCAGAGCCATGTTCTCGATTGACTAGACGGACGTCCTTACGTGCGAAATCAGTCAGGCTCTTAATCTTTTTGGGATTGTCGGGCCGAGTTACAATCCCTTGTTCCCAAGACGCAAATGTAATCGCCACTACCGACCCCGCTTTGAACATTTTGCGAATAGCAGGTAGGTTGGATTCGCCAGTCTTACGATCCCGGAGGTGCGTACCTGCTATGTGAACGTACCCTCCCTTCAGAAGCTCCAATGCCTCTGAGCTGTTCCTGTGGAGAAGGACAAGATCAACACCCACCGTTGAGGCACGTCGAGCCAGCACTGAAATCGCCGGGTCACAGCCTGCAATTAGGAGCCGATTGTCGGGGCACTGCGGGTCTCGAACTTGCCCCAGCAATACATCAGCAGGAGGGAGAAAATGCGCGTCAGTTGGGGCTGAAACAGCAAGCAGACGTGAGCCTACTCGACATAGCTGAACCGGTTGACCTGACTGAACCTCCGGCTCTCCAGGGAGTAACTCTACATTGACCGGGTCGGAAGAAAGCTGGAATAGCTCCTCTACTGTTGCGCCCAGGACGTTTGCCAGCCGCAGAGCTATGGCGGTGTTGGGAACAAAGCTGCCGTTCTCCATCGCGTATATTGTCTGGCGAGTAACTTCGACCGCGGCTGCCAGTTCGGCTACAGTCTTACCTTGCCGCTGTCGAAGCTGCCCCAAACGACAAACCACGTGTTGCTCGCCCTCAGAAGTCATGTACAGATTACATCCGTTATTCTAATTTGACATGCGCCTTTCAGCACTCTCGATTCTACTGTGCTGTTTCCTACCCAGCTTCGGCCAGTCGGGAAAAGCAGAGATAACGGGCCAGATTACCGACCCCGAGCAAAAACCAGTATTCGGCGCGCAAGTCACTGCCTCCGAAACACTGACCAATGCCACCTACACAAGCGCCACTGATGCAACCGGACGTTATCACTTGTTGGGCTTAACCCCCGGGAACTACAGAATCTTAGTTGAGAAGTCAGGTTTCGAATCGTATCGCCATACGGATCTAGTGCTGCGGATTTCAGATCAGATTTTCATTGATGCACAGCTGCAAGTAGGCGCTCCAAGTCAGCTGGTTGAAGTACGTGGGCATACACCACCTCTACAGACAGACTCGTCGGTTTCTTTCGGAGTTGGTCAGACTCGCATAGTCACATTGCCGCTTGACGGGAGAAATTTTATTCCGCTGATTTCGCTTGCACCGGGTGTTGCGCTCCCTGGTGGAGGTTCGCTGCTACCCAGGATCAATGGCAGCCGGCCGCGCACTAACGAATATCTCTACGATGGGATTAGTGCGCTGCAGCCAGAACCCGGCCAAGTCATCTTCTATCCCATCATCGACGGGATAGAGGAGTTTCGGGTCGATATCAATTCTTACTCACCGGAGTACGGCAGGTCTAATGGTGGCATTGTACAGGTCTGTACGAAAGCGGGAGGGAACGCGGTACACGGTACTCTGTTTGAATTTTTTCGCAATGAAGACCTGAATGCCCGGAACTATTTCTCCGCTGCTAACACGAAACCCGAGTTTCGCCGGAATCAGTATGGGCTTGCCTTAGGCGGTCCGATACAAAGAAACAGGACCTTCTTCTTTGTTGATTGGCAAGGGACCCGGCTTCAAACCGGCATCCCCAGAATTAGCACAGTGCCAACGCTCGCCCAACGTGCAGGGCAATTTACTACGGCGATCTACGATCCAGCCTCACCCGGTACCACACGAACTCAGTTCCCGGGCAATCGGGTTCCGATCTCTCGCTTCGATCCAATCGCACAACAGGTGTTGGCGCTTTATCCTTTGCCAACTAATCTGACTGCCAGTGCTAATAACTACGTCCGGACCGGCGTAGAACCCGACAACCAGGACCAGTTTGACACCAGGTTCGACCGCTACTTCGGCGAGAAACAGCGAGCGTTCGTCAGATTTACAGGCTCTTTTGACAACGATACGCCGGTCTCGCCATTGCCAGGAGGAAGCGGCGCGCTTACGTCCGGATTCACAAGCCGAACATCCACGCGTGGCTATCAGGGCGTTGCAGAACATGAGTGGTCTATCTCGCCTAACCTACTTAATCAGTTACGACTCGGCTACACGCAACGTCGTTCCAATCAGTCTGGCCCCACCAATGGAGGAATAACTGTTCCTGGTTTGCCTGTTAACTCCTTTTCGTCTGCACTGCCAACCTTTAACGTTATCGGGTATCAGCAGATTGGAGCACCGGCGGGTGCAAACTCCAGATTTCGAACAAGCGTCACCGAGTACGTGGACACTCTTTTACTTGCGCGCGGGAATCACACCTTTCAGTTCGGTACAGATATACGCAGAGAAGCGTTAAACGTTTTGCAGCCGCCCAATCCAGCCGGAGCATTTACATTCAATACTGTTGGCACCAATCGAAGTGGGTCAGTAGGAGGAAACGCCGTGGCGTCGTTCTTACTTGGACAAGTAAGTGCATTCACTATCGATATCCAGAGACAACAGTTACAGGAGCGAGCCCACATTGCTGAGTTTTTCGCCGGAGATGAATGGAGAGTAATGCCGCGCTTGACACTCAACCTGGGAACCCGATACACACTAAACTTCCCCTCAACGGAAGTGAACGGGCAGGGATCAGTCTTCAACTTGAATACACAGCTTCTTGAATTTCCTAAAACCGCACGAAACTTGGAATACGGCAACTTCGGACCTAGAGTTGGTTTCGCTTACCGGACGAGCGACTCATCGGTAATTCGAGCCGGCTACGGTATGGTCTGGTTTGAGCAGACCGGTATCACTAGCCCCTTCACTCTGCCCCAGTTCCCATTTGTGCAGACTGTCGGGCAGCAGAGCTTAAACAACGTCAATGCTGCCTTTACTCTCTCCCATGGTCCTTCAGTGCAGGCAGTGCCTCCAGGACCTAATGCAGGTCTAGGGCAAGGCGTTTTCGGAACGCAGCGGAACAATGGCTCCGGTTACTCGCAGCAGTGGAATCTTACGCTGCAAAAAACCGTTCCGTTCGATCTGAACTTTGAGATCGGTTACTTAGGATCGAAGAATACCCGCCTCGGATTACCAGAAGCGAATTTGAACCAGTTACCTGGTAGCGATTTGGGTTTAGGCCAAGCATTGCTCACTCCGGTTAGAAACCCTTACTACGGCCAGCTACCTGCGTCATCCTCGCTGGATGTACCAACCATTGCGCGCCAGCAGTTACTCCGAAGGTTCCCGAGGTTCACCAACGTCGCACTTTTTCGAAACAACGTCGGAAACTCCAATTATCATGCTGCACAGGCGAAGTTAGAAAAGCGTTTCTCGCAGAGACTTACATTTTCTCTTGCTTATACCTTTTCCAAGTTGATTGACGACGCTTCCAGTTACTTTTCACAGACGATCTTTACCGGGCCGGTCCTCAACTCAACGGGCGCTGCTGATGCGTTTAATCGTCACCTGGAGAGAGACGTTTCAAGCGGTGACATTCCTCGGGTTTTCTCAGCTGGCTGGGTTTACCAACTGCCGCGCTTCTGGAAGGTCGCAGGCATCGAAGTGGCGGGACTGGTGCGGGTTCAATCCGGAGATGCCGTTGCCATTACTCAAGGGACAAACAATAACGCCAGTTTGGGATATGCCCTGCAGCGGCCTAATCGTATCAGTGACCCTAATACTCTCTCGACTCGCTCTGCTAATGAGTGGTTCAATATTGCGGCCTTTACAGCGGCTCCTCAGTTCACCATCGGCAATAGTTAGCGCAATCCGGTGCGAGTCCCCGTCCTGCAGGAAGCTGATCTGATAGTTGGTAAGACCTTCAGCTTAACCGAACGCTTCAGCTTAGAGAGTAGGGCCGAAGTGTTCAACCTTACCAACACGCCGCCTTTTAACGATCCGAATGGCAGCTTTGGCGCGCCAGGTTTCGGCAGTATCACCAGCGCCGGCAACCCGCGTGACTTTGAATTCGCGCTGAAGCTGCACTTCTAATGTTCAAAACAGGTCATCGCTTGTCCGATACAGCGGCTTCAGTGAAGGTTGCCATCTGCTCATACAGTTTCACAGCTTGGGTTAGAAGGTTCATAGCAAGCGCCGCCCCTGTGCCTTCCCCCAGTCTCATGTCGAGAGCAAGCAGCGGCTTGGCCTGCGCAAACTGGAGCAGTAGCTGGTGACCCGGCTCGGCAGAGCAGTGAGAGAACACGACATATTCGCTTACCCGAGAACATAGCGATCGCGCAAGGAGAAAAGCAGCGCCCGTAATAAAGCCATCAAGCATAACGGGAAGCCTGCAGGAAGCGGCTCCAAGAAGGAAACCGGCCATCATAGCGATCTCGAAGCCGGCAAAGACAGAGGCGATTGCCATTGGGCTTATTAACTCCGCTCGGTGGAACTCTAAAGCCCGAGTGATCACGTCTCGCTTCCGCAGGAGGCCCTGATCATCTAGACCCGCACCGCGGCCAACAGCGGCCTCAGGCTCAATGCCCGTAAATGCGCAGAGTAGTGCGCTGGCGGACGTAGTATTGCCGATCCCCATATCTCCCACCCCAACCAGATCGTAAGTGCTGGAGGCTTGACGCCCGAGAGCGATCCCTCTATCGATCACGGTAGCTAGCTGTCCGTGCGTCATTGCCCGCCCGTGTGCAAAGTTCTGCGTTCCATCCGCAATACGACAATCCATAACGCCCGGAAGCTTAGGCCCAGCCACTCCTGCGTCAATCACGTAGGTGCTGATACCGAATGAACGGCACAACACGTTAATTGCAGCACCCCCTGCAATGAAGTTCTTCATCATCTCGCCCGTAACCGCAGACGGATAGGCGCTCACCCCCTCCTCAGTTACGCCGTGATCTCCGCAGAAGATATAAATGCCTTGCCGCTCGACCCGAGGATGCGGCCGTTGTTCAATGAGGGCCAGTCGAAGAACACTGTCTTCCAGCCTGCCAAGACTGCCGCGAGGTTTCGTTAAGCTATCCCAGCGAGCACGAACCGCCGTTTCCAAGGCCAGAGATCCAGTGAGGCCGATCTCCGAAATTGTAGACTCTATCGAGTACATAGTTACCCTGACTAAGATCAGCCGCGAGACATCCCAGCAAGCAGAAGGAGATTGAAAGTTTCGACTAGCTGACATGTGGCTCCCAGGCAGTCTCCATTCACTCCACCGAGTCGTTTGTGAAAGTAAGTACGCGCCACCAGCACCGTTAGTCCAGTAACTATCACCATCAACAAGCCTGTAAGCTGGGTAAGCGCAACGGCAATGCTGGCAGCTATCAGGACGGTAAGGCCGACCGTAGCGGGCGTCAGGCTTTGAATAAAATTCGCGCCAAGCCCGCCGTCGACCGACTTAGA
>CALMAV010000131.1 GCA_937859895.1 uncultured Bryobacterales bacterium
TCTCCAGGGTGAAGATTCGTTGGCTCTCCCTGGTATTGCTGCACTGAGTCGCTAAATTGCTCCGCTGACCGATGGCCGCTCTTCCTGAACCGCAACTGTATGAGGTGATCGAGCTTGCTCGTCTCAACCCAACAGATCTTGATCCGCTTCTGAACGAAGAAACCGATATCTGGCGGCAGCGGTTCGGGTGGGATTTTCGACCGGCAGCGGAACTTCTTCGCAAGTTCGTCCGCCTACATTCACTGCTCGGCTATGCGCTGCGGCTCGGGCGTGACGTCGTCGGGTACGCCTATTTTGTATGTGAAGCGCATAAGGGCTTGATCGGCGACTTCTATCTGCGGGATAGCCATGGAGGCTCCCACCATGAGCAGGCTCTTTTATCTGGTGTGGTCGGCGGACTAATGCGAATGCCCGGCGTAAAGCGAATTGAATCGCAACTGATGCTGCTCCGCAACAAAACTGCACCGCTCCCATACGAGCAGTTCCTCAAGCGCCATGACCGTCACTTCATGGAAATGCCCGCAACGGCAGTTGCACAGTTGGTATCGATCTCACTCACCATTCACGTGACCTTTGTACCGTGGTCAGACCGTTATCACGAGGAGGTTGCGCATCTCGTCGCGGCTTCTTATAAAGGGCATGTCGATAGCGAGATCAACGACCAGTACCGAACCATTCCAGGAGCCCGGCACTTTTTAACAAACATCGTCAAGTATCCCGGTTGTGGCGATTTTTCTCCCCACACTTCCGTGCTGGCCATTGATGGTCGCACTGGGCGAGTTTGCGGTGCCTGCCTAACTAGCTTAGTAGCGACTAACAACGGGCATGTGACCCAGCTCTGTGTACTGCCTGGGTTGCGTGGCTCACATCTAGGCTATGAGTTGCTGCGGCGTGGCTTACTGCACCTGCAAAAGCTTGGCTGCACGTCCGTTAGCCTTACTGTTACAGCATCGAATCGCGGCGCCATCCGACTGTATGAGTCACTCGGGTTCCGATCAATTTCGATTTTTCCGGCTTTGGTTTGGGAAGGCTTCTAGCGTGCTGTTAATGACTGGCGTCTATTAGCGTTGATCGGCGGCTATTTTTTCTTGTTAAATTCTCATTAACCGGGGGAAAGAGTGGCAGCTACAACATAACTAACCAATTCCGGGAACAATACGAAATGGGGACCGTGACGATTACGAGTTCTGGTACGGAGAGGCGATTGCCAAGAGTATGCCTACTTTGGCGCACGGTTTGTTGCAGCCAGATTGTCCTCCGAAATTGAGAAGCCGGAAAGATCTAGTAGTGGATCCTTTCCGGCTTCTGATTTTGACTTAGTAGAGATTAGGCAGAAGTCGTGGACGTATTTAGCAAGCCGTTTGCACCTGCAGGGAAGAAGCCGCCGCTTGTGGCATTTGCTGCATTACCGTATGCCAAGTAAAGAACCTGGCCCGGAGTGCGGACGGCTGTCAAACCCGAAACGTTGTCTGCCGAGATGAAATCGCTTCCAGAAGGAGGCGGTGGAATGTCAACGCCATCTAAGGTCGGTGAAGTTACGTTTAACCGGGCTAACTGAAGCCGAATATTGCCCGCGTGTTGCGCTTCAGTTGCAAGAATCCGTGCGGCAGTGCCGATGTAAGGACTATTGCCAACAAATGGAAGTGCGGCAGCACCGCCGTAGGCAGTTACACCAATATCTTCGAAAATTCGCGCCAGCGTTAGAAACTGAGCAAGGCTAGCGAAGCCGATACCTAGCGCACCCAGGTTGATGGTCGGCTTGGCGATAGGCGTAACACCAGCTGCCTGAAGCGCTGTTCGAAGCAAAGTGACGTGAGCACGTTCATCCTCACCGATCTGCATTGCGATCTCACCCGAGAAGACAAGGTTGTTGGCGAAGTTCACTCGATTCCATCCGTAAGTAGGACCGGTTCCGCCTGCGCCTGTGATGTCAATGCCGACCTGGTCGATGGTCGTGCCCATTGTGGCGGTTGTATAGAACTCAGATTCAAGGTACTCAAGATTCAGTGCGAACTGAAGCACGTCAACAACAGTGGGGCCTGACTGTTGAGCCTCAAGTTTGTTAGCCGTGATGGCAGCAGTTCCGAGAGCAGCGCTCGCGACACCAAGGGTTTTCAAGAGGCTGCGCCGATTGGGTGCTTCGCCCAGTACATCAGAGATTAAGTTAGCTTTCGACATGGATCCTTTATTGAATGAAGACTAAATATTCCGGACTAAGTGCTGTTGTTAGGAAACGGAGACAAACTGTCGTCGGAGAGCAATGGCTCCGAACAGGGCAGGAATAACTAGAAAGAAAGTGCCTGGTTCGGGAGTCGCCGCCGAGTTAGCAGTAGATGTCGTGGTTAGATTCAGTGAGTAATTGCCGGTGCGAGGATTTCCTTGCACATCAAAAAACGAAGCTCCGCCTCCATAGTTGATAAACCCGTCTGACAGATTCGTTGCTGTTGGGGCTTGCTGGACCTGGAAGTCAGAAAGCGCAAGGATGTAAGTGCCCGGGGCCAAACCAGCAGCACTAAGGTAAGAGTCACCTACAAGGCCTGTGC
>CALMAV010000132.1 GCA_937859895.1 uncultured Bryobacterales bacterium
CAGTGGCGGCACTTAAAGTAACTGGCGCCCGAGCCATCGCAATAGGAGCAGACGTTTCAGATCCAGCCCAAGTGCAGAATTTGGTAGACAGCACTGTTCGAGAGTTCGGCAAATTGGACATTGTCGTCAACAACGCCGGCATTGAGAAAAAAATTGCCTTTGTCGACTATCCCCTGGCGGAGTGTCGCAAAATACTTGACGTCAATCTTATTGGGCCTTTTCTCGTTGCGCAAGCAGCGGCCCGCCAGATGATCAAACAGGGCAACGGCGGCAGAATCATCAACATCTCTTCGGTCCATGAAGATCTGCCAATGCCAACCAACTCAGCCTATTGTGCTTCTAAGGGCGGCCTGCGTATGCTTGCCCGCACCATCGCGGTAGAGCTCGCCCAGCACAACATCACGGTAAACAACATTGGGCCTGGAGCGGTCTATACACCCATTGACGCCGACATCGAAGCCAAGCCCGATGTAGAAAAGGCGCTGATGAGCGAGATTCCACTCAATCGCTGGGGAAAGCCTGAAGACATCGCCGGGCTGGCGGTGTATCTCGCCTCCGAAGAAGCTTCCTATGTGACCGGATCTACTTATTTCATTGATGGCGGAATGCTTCGTCAAGCTGGGAGCTACTAAACCACCACCATGACAAGAAACAAGACCATTGGATGGGCGGTTTTTGGCGGGGTGGCAGCGTGCGCCGTTGCAGTTGCCGTCCGTAAGCTGGTGGACACACGGCGAAATGCCGGTGTAGCGCGTGGCAAGAGAATTGTCGTCGTCGGCGCCGGGCTTGGCGGGGGAGCAGTCGCTCAAGAGTTGGCGCGACTTTTGCCTGACCCGGCAAACGGATCGATCACATTGATTGACGAAGACAACTTTCTCCTTTTTACCCCCATGTTGACCGAGGCAGCAGGTGGCGAACTAGAGGTTCGGCACGTTGCCGTCCCACTGCGCGGCCTTTCTGACCGTATCCAATTGGTGCAAGGTGCTGTTAGGGAGATCGACCTCTCCTCTCGGACTGTAACGGTGAAGGTCAGTCATAGCGGCCACGATCCCGAGGATAGGCAGATCACGGCCGATCATCTTGTCATTGCACTAGGCTCTGTAACGAACTATCACGGCATTCCGGGCGTCGCGGAGCATTCACTGGGCGTTAAGCGACTGGAAGATGCATCGGCTATCTGTAAGCAAGTTCTGAGTCGTTTGGAACAGGCCAAAACAGAGAGTGACGAGTCCCGCCGCAAAGCGCTGCTCACGTTTGTGGTTGCCGGCGGCGGCTTTACAGGCGTGGAGACCATGGCCGCGATTAATTCCTTAGTCCGGGAACAGGTCGACAGAACCAATATTGCAGCTAAAGGAGAGTTGCGTACCATCCTGATTAATCCAGGTGACCGTCTGCTAGGTGAACTCAGTCCCAAACTGGCTGACTATGCCACTCAGAAGCTACAACAACGCGGTGTAGAAATTCATATGAAAACGAGCATCACAGGAGCCTCGGCTAGCACCGTCAACATAAAGCCCGGAGAACAGATACCGACAAACACCTTGATTTGGGCGGCGGGTGTGATGCCGAATCCGATTGTTTCTCAACTCGACTGCGAGAAAGGCAAACACGGAGGTATCAAGGTAAATGGCTGTTGCCAGGTAGTAGAGCATGAGGGCATATGGGCAATTGGCGATTGCGCTGAGATCCCAAATCCGGCGGGTAAACCGGGAACTTATGCGCCGACTGCGCAGAATGCCACACGAGAGGGAGCGCTGGTTGCACGTAACATTGTCGGCACTCTGAAGGGTATTTCACCGCGCCCTTTCACCTTCAGGCCGCTTGGTGAACTCGCGCTGGTGGGC
Organism: uncultured Bryobacterales bacterium; assembly: GCA_937859895.1. GTDB lineage: Bacteria > Acidobacteriota > Terriglobia > Bryobacterales > Bryobacteraceae > Bog-105. The sequence goes on from CALMAV010000132.1 coordinate 1,845, forward strand.
AAGTATTCAGGGGTGGCTCGTTTGTTGGGCTTCAACATCTCGGGTCTACTGGCATGGGCTCTTTGGAGAGGAGTCTATCTTGCGAAGATGCCCGGAACAGCGACAAAGGTGGGGGTTATTAGTGACTGGACCAGGGATCTTGTGTTTGGCCGGCGTGCTGTTCCGATGAACATGCACGCGATAGGTTCAAACGCGTCAACACCTGCCGAGCTGCATGCTAGTACGGCCGCACGCTGACACTCGTAAAGCTGGTGCAGTATGGCTGCCTTAATAGCGCTGTCATCGTCCGTGGCATCGCTATTAAGGCCAGCGTAGTTGTCGCGAAAAGTACCGTTCTTCAAGAGTCCGAACACGACGGTCAAACTCGCCAGAGATCGAAGTCCGGATCGGCCTGCGAGATCAAACACCAGGGCTGCGGAACTCTCACTATCATTGACACCAAGACACATGGGAGCTGAATGCACCTCCTGCCGGAGACGAGGCTATCCAAGCCTAACAAAAAACCTTAAATCGCCAAGGTGCTCACACTGGCAACACCTGTCATGTGCAAACGGTCAACTTCTTGACCATCTCAACACGATCCATCCTGGGGGCCGATCCATCCTGAACAACCGCGACTACCCTAAATCCTTGCTTTTCAAAAAACAGCGCTACGTTGGTTGATGTTTCTAGGCCAACGAGTTGAATGTGCTCCAGCTTGCCGATTTCGCGGAGTCGAAATAGAAGCAGAAATCGTCCCAGCCCGTGCCCGTGTAGGTCAGCCCGTATCATGCCCCAGACCAGCCGGGCCAAATGATGCTCCGCTCGGACAAGGTAACCGCCGCACCCAACGATTGCTCCTTCGTGTTCCATCACGAAGTAAAGACAACCCGGGCTATCTAAGAATTCTTCGAAGCTGCCGCGCTCGCGCCTCTCGAAGTACCGCGGTGTGTTTGAATCAAACAGTATGAGGCAGTTCTCTCGATCACCTTGCGCGTAAGGTCGAATGTCCACCCTTCAGTTTTGCGCACATGCCTGACTTGATCAGTACGCGCGGCACAAGCTTCCAGCTTGCGGGAATAGACTTCTTTGCCTTCGGGGTGAACTGCTACTTTCTCGGGTTTTGCTCGGAGGAGGTACAGGCCGAAATTCTGCAGCAAGTCGCGGCGGCAGGTATGAATACCGTTCGGGCCTGGGCCTTTTGTGATGTGTCAAGCAGAGAAGGAGGGGAGCCAGCCTACCAGTTTTTCGCCGATGGCAAGATTCAATTCAACGATGGGCCGAGCGGGCTCGAGCGCCTGGACTCACTTATTGAAATGGCAGAGCGCAACGGCATCTATCTGCTGCTGCCGATCCTGAATAACTGGCCTGATTTCGGCGGCACCGCCTTCTACCAAAGAGCGTTGAACCTTTCAGAAGATCCATCCGCTTTCTTTCGTTCCGAAGTCGCGCGAGACGCCTATCGGCGCTGGGCCGAGCACTTACTCACACGCCGAAATACCCGAACCGGCCGCCTCTACACAGACGAGCCAGCCATTCTCGCCTGGGAGTTAGCCAATGAGCCACGCTGCCCGGCTTCGGGCGGAAATTCCACTCTACTGGAGTGGGTGGAAACGATGAGTAACTTTCTTAAGACCCTGGATGGCAATCACTTACTTGCGGTAGGAGACGAAGGCTTCTTTCGCCAGCGAGGCCGATCTCGCGTCGGATCTCATTTGTACGATGGGCGATATGGCGTCGATGCCGCAGCCTTTATCAACCTGCCTTCCATTGACTTCGGAACCTTTCATCTATATCCGGAGCACTGGGGTCTGAAACCGGAAGGGAGGGCTGTTGGAGCTTGGATCACCGATCATCTTGCCACGGGCCGACTCTCGGGTAAGCCCATGCAATTGGAAGAGTTCGGCACCACGGACCCTGGTCGCGAAGCGCTCTATGGGCGTTGGATCGGACAGTTGCGAAAGGACGGTGGGGCCGGCGCTTTGGCCTGGATGCTAGGCAGTCAACATCCCGCTGTGGCCGGCTTCCAAGATAAGTACACGCTGTTAAACCTGAACTCCCTTTCGTCCTTCGCTACAAATGCATAAACTAAATACCGGGAACCAAGAAACCTTATAGGATTTATAACTGACTGTGTCCCAACGCGAATTGCTTCAGCAAACAATCACGGAGAATCTAAGTTCGCTTGGTGACGAGCAACTTGCCGAGCTTCGCCGGCACATGGTTGCGGTTGCGAGCTGTTCGAATAGAGACGGTTCGGATGACTCGCGAATGAATAGGGCAGATACAGTTGGCCAGCAGGATGAACTCTTCCGCGAGTTAACGGACAGCTTGCCCAATCTTGTTTGGCAGCTTCTGCCGAACGGTGAGACTAGGTATGTCAATCGGCGCTGGCGCGATTACTTTGCCCGTGAGACCGGGATGTCGGAAGCTGAGTGGACGCAAGCCGTGCACCCTGAAGATCTCGACAATTTCTTTGGGCGCTGGCAAACCACCAACGAGGTTGGATTGTTGGACCCACTGCCGGTGCGCCTGCTGCGGCACGACGGCGAGTATCGCTGGTTTTCCAAGCGAGCCAGAGCCATCTACAACACTACCGGAACGTTGCAGTATTGGATCTACACGGCGACCGATATTCATAGGCAAAAGCAAGCTGAAGAGGCATTGCGATTGGAAGAGGAACGTCTACGGATAGCTCTTCGATCAGCGCAGATGGGCGTCTGGGATTGGAATACGCTTACCGGCGTTATCAATTGGGATAGCGCATCTCGCGTCGCTCTGGGGCTTCCGGCTGACGGTCTGATCACTTACGAGGACTTTCAGCGCTGTGTCCATCCAAACGATCTGGAGCGTGTGGAAGAAATGATCGGAAAGGCGTTAGATCCCAAGGGTGACGGGAGATACGAAGCCGATTACCGCATGATTGGGTCGACGGACAGACGCGTACGTACGGTTCATGTCGAAGGCCGCGTTCTGTTCAGCAATATCAGCGGCATACGGAAAGCTGTGCGCTTCCTTGGGATTGTGCAGGATAATACAAAGCGGCAGCAAGCTGAGGACGAGTTGCGTCAGGCCAATATTGACCTGCAGCAGTTTGCCTATGCGGCTGCGCATGACTTACAGGAGCCGCTCCGAACTATTTCGCTATCGCTAGGGCTACTACGGCTCGACTATCGCGCGAGTCTGTGCGAACCGGCTGCAAAGCTTGTCGACACGAGCATCGATGGAGCGCAGCGAATGCATGAGCTGGTGACAGACCTACTGGCGTTAACGCGAGTTACTAC
>CALMAV010000133.1 GCA_937859895.1 uncultured Bryobacterales bacterium
AGTTAGCCCAGCCAGTTTCTTCCATTAACTCTTGGAAGGTATCGGCATAGCCATCCTGCAAAAGATAGCAAGGCTTCTGCCATCCGAACACGTTGTAGGAGGGCATGCCCCAAGGCGTGCAGGTGAACTCGCGGTGTCCCATTAGGAACTCGCCGAAGAGCGGCGACATGTTGAACTTCCAGCTCGACTTGCGGTTGGAAAGAATGGCGCGGAAGAGTCGGCGCGTACGAGCGCGACCCAGGAAGTGCTGCTGATCGGGCGCTTTATCGTATGAGTAGCCGGGTGAAAGCATCATGCCTTCTACGCCGAGTTCCATCATTTCATCAAAGAAGCGACGGACACTGTTGGGGTCGGCACCGTCGAACAGTGTGGTGTTTGTAGTGACTCGGAATCCGCTTTCAAGAGCAGCCTTTATACCGTCGACAGCAATGTCGTAACCGCCCTCCCGGCAGACCGAGAAGTCGTGGTGCTCTCGCTCACCGTCCATGTGGACTGAGAAGCTGAGGTACTTGGAAGGCGTAAAGAGATGGAGTTTCTCTTTCAATAGCAGCGCATTGGTGCAGAGGTAGATGTACTTTTTGCGGGCGACGAGACCTTCTACGATCTCTTTGATCTGCGGGTGCATTAGAGGTTCGCCACCAGGGATAGAGACCGCAGGAGCGCCGCACTCGTCAACAGCCTTGAAGCATTCTTCAGGTGTTAACTGCCGTTTCAGCACGTGTGCCGGATATTGAATTTTGCCGCAGCCCGCACACGCGAGATTACAGCGGAAAAGCGGTTCCAGCATCAGGACGAGCGGATAGCGCTTGCGCCCGGCGAGCCGCTGTTTCCATACATAGGACGCTACCGTCCACATTTGCGAGACCGGAACACTCATAGTTTTAGGCTGTAACCCTATGAATAGGATAGCGAATCTAGCCGTAGGAAAAGGAGACTGCGTAATGGGTGCCGACGAATTATTAAGAAATTAGTTGACAGGCCGGCAAGGAGGCTGTACAACTTGAGATATTAATTCCTTAATAGAAAGCACCCCTGCTGTTGTGGCACGAAAGAAATCGCGCGAATTAACTGAGGCGGAACTACGACTGATGAACGTTCTTTGGACTAAACAGACCGCTACGGTTGGAGACATTGTCGAAGCGTTGCCTGCTGAACCAGCCCTCGCCTACAGCACTGTTTTGACAACCCTGCGGATTCTTGAGACCAAAGGAGTTGTCCGGCATAGGAAACAGGGACGCGCGTTTGTGTATGAGCCCGTTGTAGCGCGTGAAGCAGCGGTCACGGGTGCCGTTCGACACTTGCTCACGCGTTTCTTCGATGGGTCGCCTGAGCTGCTGGTAGCGAGCCTGCTGAAGAACGAGAAACTCGGCAGCAAAGAGCTGGCGCAGCTGAAGCGCTTAATCGCAGATTACGAGTAGAGACCTAACAAACTGAGGAGGAACGGTGCCAAACTTCGCAACTGAGTGCGACCAAGTAGCTAGGCTAATAGGAACTGGATTTATCAACGCGGCAGTGCCAAGCTTGCTGATCGTGATGCTCGCTTTTGCGGCTTTAAGGCCGAAGCGAATCAGCTCTGCAACGCGCGTTTGGGCTTGGTTCCTCGTGCTTGCCTCCCTGGTGTTCCTGCCAGTCGGGATGCTCCTGCTCAGGCCATCACTGATCAGCCGACCAGAACCGATCCCAACTGTGTCATCGCAAATACCGGTAACAGCTGGTGGACTCTGGCCTACCAAACCCAGCCCGGTTTTGCCTCTTTCGGTAAGGAAAACATTATCGCCTGCACATTGGGAATCAGCCTTAGCTGCGGCTGCTTTGCTCCTGGTTGTCGTGCGGCTGTTCCGCTTAGTCTTTGGTCTAAGTAAAGCGTTAAAGCTGAAACGGCAAGCAACGCGCGAGCTTTCTTACAACCTCGACAGCAGAACTAATCAACTGCTGCATCCAGATTGCCGGACCAGACCAATTTTAGTTGCAGTCTCTTGTGACCTTACTATGCCTGTCGTTGTAGGCTATCGTCAACCAGCGATTTTGTTACCAGCTTATCTTTTGGAGACACTCGATTCGCCAGACATCGAGCAAGTGCTGCTCCATGAACTAGCGCATGTGGATCGCTATGACGATTGGTCGCTGCTCCTGCAGAGAACGGTTGAATCTCTCTTTGCCTTTCATCCATTAGTGCAGTTTGTCGGTCGGCAGATCAACTTGCATCGCGAGATCGCGTGCGACGATCGCGTGCTTTCGTCGCTTCAGCCGAAAGCATATGCAAGTTGCCTTGCTAGGATTGCGGAGCTTAGCAGTAGCCAACCAGCGATGGGTCTTTCTCCTTCGTTCGTGGAACAGAAGGGTCAGCTGAGTCGGCGTTTAGAAAGCATGTTAGATCGAACTCGCGAGCACATGCCAGCTCTTTCCGCCCGCTACCTCCTGTCGTTCGCTGGTGGTGTTGCGTCCCTTGCTTTAATAAGCCTGAAGACTCCGGCAATGGTTGCGTATCCGGCATCGCAGGCATTTGTTCAGGCGGCAGCAACGGCTGCGGACCCGAATCCAGGTAATGCGGCAAGTGCTCAAACTGACTCGAAGGCTGACTTGATCGATTCGCTGACCATCACTTCAGGAGACGCAAAGAGTTTCTTCTATCAGAATTATGGTGACAGCAATCAACACCGTTTCAACTTCCCGAAGAACGCGATTATCTATCGTCGAGACGGAGTGCAGTGGGTCATTCGCGACCCTAAGGTGATAAGCGAAGTGCAGACGATCTTGCGTCCTCAGGAAGACTTAGGGCGCCAACAGGCAGCTCTTGCAGCAGAGCAAGCAAAACTAGGAAAGGCGCAAGCTGACCTTGGTGCTGAGCAAGCGGCGTTTGGCAATCGGAAGCTGGAACCTGCAGAAGTGCAAGCTTTGCAGCGGGAGCTACGCGGACTCGAAGATAAAGTTCGGTCTATCGCGACAGATGGAACAGAAAAGACGGCATCCGAAGCACAGGGGCAGCTAGCGACTCTGCAGGCACAGATTGGGGAGATGCTGTCGAGTATGGGCCAGGAACAGGCCAAGATTGCTGGCGAGCAAGCCAAACTCGGTGCTGCTCAAGCTCAATTAGGTGCGCAGCAGGCGCATTTGGGAGCGCAACAAAGCAAACTGGGGAGTGCTCAGGCACAAGCGGGCAAGTTAATTCAAGGCAAGCTACATGAATTGATCCGACGCGCTGAGGCACAGCACCTATCTCAACCACTTCTGTAAACTGTCGAACGACTCTTGGGAAGCTATTGCTGCTGCTGTTGCTGTGCAATGGCCAGCTCCGTTTCCTGATCCTTTTCAAGAAACCGCGACCACTCTTCGTCGGCAGCGAACTCCTGGTCGGGAGGCAAAATTGCTTCGGATGGTGTTACGCGCACACGCACCTGCAATTCGCTACTGGCTCGGCCCTTCATGGTGCCCATGGTTGGTGGAACATCGGCGTAATCGCGACCCACCGCAGTACGGATGTGGCGCTCGCCGGCCAGCAAGTTGTTGGTCGGGTCAAAGCCAACCCAGCCCACGCCGGGCAGCAAGGCTTCCACCCACGCGTGAGTAGCCCCTTCACCCGAGCGATCCTCATGCCACGACTCATGGTGAAGATAACCGCTGACATACCGGCACGGAATGCGCAAGCCACGCACCAGAGCAATCATGATGTGCGCAAAGTCCTGACAGACTCCCTGGCGCGACTGCAATGCTTCTTCAATCGGAGAATCAACCGACGTGCTGGCCTTCACATAATTGAACCCGTTGTAGACCTGGGAGTTTAAAGTTTGCAGAGCCAGAAGGGGATCTCCGCTCCGTTGATATACGCCGAACTCTTTGGCTAGCGCTTCTAATTCCGGTGACGATCGTGCGAAGTGACTGGGGCGCAACATATCCCAGTAGTCTTCGAGTTCGATCATCTCGTCCAGTTCGCGCCACGCTTGCGGACCCAGCCCATCAGGCAGTGCCGCAGGCTGATCCACTTCCACCAGAGCATCGGCAATAATGGTCAGCTGACCGTGAGAAGCAGGAATATCGAAGTGATGCACCGCATTCCCAAGATGATCTGTGTAGGAAAATATGCGTGCACGTGGGCTGACAGAGAGTTGAAAGGTGAAGCAACGCTGAGCAAGCTCACTGCGCGGGTGCATGCGAACTTCCATCACGCTTTGTGAAATAGGGCGGCTATAACGAAACCGCGTAAAGTGACGAACGGCGTAAAACATCAGGCGTCGAAAGCTGCTTCGATCGGATAATCAGTGTAGATTTCATGCACTGCGAAGTGTAATCGATGACACTGTTCCAGAATATTGTTTAAGAATGAGTGCACATCGCCTGCCATCACCTCTTCAATTTGGGCATAGGCAAGCGATGAATGCAACTTGCCTATGGTACGTGAAACCTTTGTAGTCTTCCGGGCGACAGTCAGATCAGCAATCGCTTCGAGAGTGGACTGCATGTTTTCCGCAGAGTAGCGCACTGAATACGGGAACTCGGGGTTCAGAATGAGAAACTCAGCCACGCGGTTAGCTGTTAGGTCGGCAGTATAGACCTTGCGATAAGCTTCGAGGGCCGAGCAACTGGTCAGCAGGCCGATCCAATCAAGATCATCGGCACCGGCCGACGAAGCAAAGTGTGCATCAAGCAGCAGCGAGAGCGCGCAGGCACGTTCCATGTACTTGCCCAATTGAATGAAGTACCAGCCCTCACTGTGGTTCATGGTGCAGTCGGTCACACCGTAGAACTTGTAAGTGTCATCGTGAAGTCCGGCTAGTAGCCGAAGCATTTCAGTGCCGAGTTCCGCCGTAGTGGTTGAGGAATTTACCTGATGGTAGAGGCGATTTAGTCGCTCCCACATTTCGGAGCTGATCTGCTCGCGTACCTGGCTGGCATTATCGCGGGCACTTGCAATGCATGACACGATAGAGGCCTTGTTGCCCGGCTTGGTGATGAGCCACATCATGGCAGTCTCAGCATCAGGTGTAGCCGCGGACTCCGGTAAGCCGAGCGAAGCGGTGATGCGATTCCACCGTTGTTCGCGAGAGGATTTAAACGGATTAAGTAAAAGGTTGTAACTGGTTTCAAGCACACGAGCGCAGTGGTCTGCACGCTCAAAGTAGCGGCTCATCCAGTAGAGACTGTCGGCAACTCGGGAAAGCATGGGGGCTAAGACTTAATTCTGAAGCACCCAGGTATCTTTTGATCCGCCACCCTGTGATGAATTTACTACCAGCGAACCTTTTCGCAAAGCGACGCGCGTCAAGCCGCCCGGGACGATGGTCACCTGATCGCCTCCGAACAAAACGTAGGGACGCAGATCAACGTGCCGCGGTTCGATGT
>CALMAV010000134.1:0-241 GCA_937859895.1 uncultured Bryobacterales bacterium
GCAATGAGAACGGCTCGGGAACACGACTGGATTCTCGTGCTCCCGAGCTGCAGTTCTCTGCTCTACTGAGCAGCGTCCGAAACGGCCTGCCAAGCGTCCCAGGTCCCAAGGCGATCGGCATAGGTTGCACGAATTTGTGACAAGGTCGTGCTGCCGAGGATGAGACGCAAGGGCGGCTGCTCTGCATCGACAACCTTGAACAGCGCTTCTGAGGTCGCGTGCGGGTTCCCGCGTTCCAGCT
>CALMAV010000134.1:251-4151 GCA_937859895.1 uncultured Bryobacterales bacterium
GGTTCGCACGTGTAGCGCTCTTGCCGAAGTCCGTGGCGTAGGCTCCAGGTTCAATCATGGTGACCTTGATCCCGAACTGCGCAACCTCTTTGGCCAGAGACTCGTGCAGGGATTCAGCAGCCGCCTTGGTTGCGGCGTACACACCAATCAGAGGCGCGGGAACCACACCGAGGCTGCTGGTTACACCCAGGATGTGACCGCTGCCCTGCTGTCGCATCAAGGGCAAAGCCGCCCGGAGAACGCGCACAACGCCCGTATAGTTTGCATCGAAAAGGTCCGCAATCTGCTCGTCGGTCGCCTCTTCCGTTGTGGCGATCAGACTGTACCCGGCATTGTTGACCAGAACATCGATCCGCCCAAAATGCTCGAAAGCCTTTTGCACCGCCTCCGGAACGCGAGCAGCGTCGGTCACATCCATCTGCAACGGAAAAACTGCGTCCCCAAACCGTTTCTTCAGGTCTGCAACGCAGTCCACATTACGCGCGGTCGCTGCAACTTTGTCACCCCGTTCAAGGGCTGCCTCTGCCCATATGCGTCCGAAACCGCGTGATGTCCCTGTAATGAACCAGACTTTGCTCATGTCGCCTCTCCTGCCGGGCGTACCAGCCCGATGATTATCTGTACACTGTTAAGTTATGGGCCGCACAAGTCCTTCGAAGACCGTTCAAACCACTCTCACTCATAGTAGCGGGTTATCTAAACGCCGTCAAGATTCGACGGTTGCAACTACGAAAGAGAGAGACAGCTACCATCATGGTGATCTTCGGGCAGCGCTGATCAAGGCCGCTGACGAGATCATCGCCGAGAAAGGCATCGAAGGTTTCTCGCTCCGTGCGACGGCCCAGAAAGCGGGTGTTTCGCCCGCAGCGCCCGCACACCATTTCGGCAGTGCCAGAGGCCTCCTTACGGAAGTCGCCATCCTCGCCTACGAACGCGCGGGACGATACATCGATACTGCTGGGCGCTCGCAGAACGCTGTTACCGACGTACGGGCCGTAATGCTCGCCTTTGTGAAGTTCGCGATTGACTTTCCCGGCCACTTCCGGCTGATGTTCCGAAAAGACTTGATAGATCGCAGCGACTCGCGCCTTGGTGCCGTCAGTAAAGGGCCGGGGAATCGTCTTGGACATGCGGTGCTCGCCTATCGCGGCAAGCCACATCCAGATCCAGCCAGCTTCGAAGATGCTGCGGAGATGCTGTGCGGCATGGCCACACTACACGGACTTACGAACCTGGTCCTTGAAGAGAAGGCGGCTCACTTCTTTAGAGGCGCGACTACGAAGAACTTCCTGAGTGAGTACCTTCCCAGAATCATTGATCGTCTGTACCCGGATAAGTCCTGACAAACGCCGTTGTGGGAAGCTGACCGCTCGCCCAAAGGCTTAGCATACGATTTTCGACGTTTGGTGTAGGGACCCCTGAATTTGCAGATTGCATAAACCTTCGATGCTGTTGAAAACTCTGATCTACATTTGGCATCTAGAGTTGTTGGGCGGCCAACTTCCGAGTTGCCCAGCGTTACAACCGGGATGGCCGAAGACGGTCTGACTTTTCGGAGATAATTCTTAATCAAATTCGGATAGCTAACAGCTCTTAGCGCTCAGACTTAAGACCTAGTCGTGCCTCAAACGCCGAACTGTCTCAGATGATGGTCGACATGTTTGTACATTAAGGTGGCCCACTGCTGCGGTTTGAGTGGACCAAAGAAGGGGTGTGGGTGCTGAGAGCAGCACGCTGCGCCTTCATTGGCGAAGCGATCGATCGCTGCGATGAGACAGCCGCGTCCTTGCTCGAAGTCGCACTTGCTGCGGTCGGCGGAAAAGAGCTCCGGCGACGAAGGTGAATTGCGACGCATCGGCTTGTCATTTCCGAAGACCAGCGGCTTAATTAGCAGGCCCAAAACGTTAACAGGGAACGGTGCACGTTTCGGGTTGATAGCGCCCATCGCCATCTCTAAGCCAGAGGTACAGTGTGCAAGGGTCTGGGCAACGGTCATATTGCCCCACAGCCGCTGACTGTGATGATGGAGTTCCATAATGCGCTGCTTTGTATGTCCCGCCAGACTGGACTCAAAAAGGTTTTTAACGGTAGCAGTTTTTGCAACGTGACTGTCGTGGGTCATTCGAACACCTTTCTATTACGCGGAAATCGGCTCCAATAGGGACTACTTCTAGGAACGCCGTTCAGTCCTTCTGGGCAGATCGTCAAAACCCGGGAAGTGGTTTGCAAAAAGGGTACGGGGAACGACTCCAAAAACAATGCAGCAATGAAATGTTGCGTGACGTACAAGGCTCCGTGCGCGTCTTTTTATCGAACCCTTGATGTTGTCCTCGACCAAACTATACGGAGGCTCGCTGCTCACCATGATGGGCCAACAAACTCGCTCTGAGTCGCTCCTCTACTATTTCCGAATCGAAGACCATATTCCTGAAGATCATCTACTACGGCTTGTCGATCGGCACATCGACTTCGTTTTCGTGCGCGAGACGTTGAAGACGAGCCACAGCCACACGGGACGGCCGTCGATCGACCCCGAAGTTCTGCTTCGCATTCTCTTGATTGGCTACTTCTACTGAATCACGAGTGAGCGCCGCTTGGTCGAGGACGTCGGGATGCATCTCGCTTATCGCTGGTTCACCGGCTTGGGCTTCGATCAAGAGGTTCCGCATCACTCGACATTCTCAAAGAACCGGCACGGGCGCTTTCAGGATTCGCCGCTCTTCCTCGATCTTTTCGAGCGAGTCGTTCAGCAGTGTAAGCAAGTGGGGCTGTTGAAAGATGCTGAGCTGTCCGTGGACAGTACGCAGATCCGCGCCGATGCCAGCCCTAAGCGCACGATCACTAGCGAACAACTCCCGGAGGTCGCTAAAGTCAATCGTAGGGTGCGCGAGTACGTGGAGCAGGTCGAACGCGAGAACATTGTGGCGGAGCCGGCCCAGACTCATAATCTGTCTTCAAGCGAAGCGGAAGATGAACCCGAACTGCGCCGCACGTATCGGAACTCGCCACCTATGAAGATCTCGACGACTGATCCGGAGGCAGCCCTGTCGAGCAAGCGAGGAGCTTCCGAATTTGCTTACTACGACAACTATCTAATCGATAATCGGAGTTGCATCATCGCTGGCGTCATGGCAACCCCAGCACGCCTCAGCCAAGAAGTTATCGCTGCCCGTCAGATGTTGGAAGGAGCGAAGGAACACTTCGGGTTGCACCCCGTCAGCGTCACTGCTGACAAGACCTATGGCACGGGCTGCGACAGTTCAGAACATCAAACGGTTAGTTCGCTTTATAGACCAAAGCAAAGAGTCTGAAGCAGCAATTGCCTGAAACGGCATCGTTCCGAAACTCAAATACGACTGCAGCTACAGACCATTGTCCTGTTCGACTTGGGGCAAATGAGTTTTTCAACAGCATACTTCGTTTTCGCAACGGGATAAGTCTGGTGCTTTAGAGCGTTATGCAATGTCAACGTCCCTGACAAAGTCGAGAATAGCTTTTGCTAACTCGTCAGAAGCTTCCATTGCGGCGTAGTGGCCTACTCCGTCGAGTAACACTGAGCGAACCTCCTTTGCCGTAGCCTGCGACATAGTGCTAAGCGTGAAGGAACCCCCGCCTGCGCCGACCGCAAGTACCGGCATGGTCAAACCATGCGTGCTGGCTAGAGACTTGATTTCTTGGCCTTCCTGCAACATCGATTGGTAAAGTCCGATGGCTCCGCGCCAGCCATTGGGACGCGAGTAGGTGCGGACGAACTCGTCGATATCAGTGTCGGTAATCGCGCCTGGAGTTGCGCTCATAGCTGAAAATGCAAACTGTCCCAAAAACTCGCGCTCGCGTCCAGTGAGCAGCATCTCGGGGATGCCAGGGGCGGCAAGAACGCCGATGTACCAAGTGCCGCCG
>CALMAV010000135.1 GCA_937859895.1 uncultured Bryobacterales bacterium
ATGTCTGTACTTATCCGACCTTCCGCTTAGAGCCGGTGGAAGTTTGTGCCTCTATCGGCCGGGCCGTGCAACTCGAAAAGCCGATGGCGACACAACTTCCGGTCGCACGCCAGATCCTTGAAATCGCCCAATCATCGAAGGTTTCACTAAGCGTTATCAGCCAGCATCGATTCGATGATTCCATTCTTTTTTTGAAGCGGGCTCTGGAGGCAGGTCGGCTAGGGAAGATACTGCAAGCGGACGCATACGTGAAGTGGTTTCGCAGTGCTGACTATTACTCACGTCCGATGAAAGGCAGTTGGGCCACCGAGGGCGGCGGAGCCTTGATCAATCAGGCGATCCACCAAATGGATCTGCTCCTGTACCTGTTCGGACCCATCTCTGAAGTGCGGGGCATGTGGCAACTCGGGTCGCTCCACAACATTGAGTCAGAAGATATCGTGAATGCGCTGCTTCGTTTCGACTCCGGCGCCACTGGCGTGCTGCAGGCAGCAACCGCGTTCTGGCCTGGCTCTGCAGAACGCATCGAAGTTCACGGAACAAAGGGAACGGCTGTGGTTACGGGAGATCGGCTGACCACCTGGAACGTGCAAGACGACGAAGAAGCAAAGTTAGCCGATCCTGCGCCCCTGCATCAGGAAGTCAGCACGGGAGCATCGAATCCAATGGCAATATCGCTGCTCTCATTCGAGCGCCAGTTCTTAGACTTCGCGCGAGCAATCCGCGAAGGCATTGAGCCGGTTGCAAATGGCGAGGCCGGTTATCTGGCCCTTGACACTGTCCTTCGCATTTACCATGCGTGTAAAGCGGGCTAACTTCGCTTACGCAATCTGCTGAGAAGCCGAAATGTCTCCGCTCAAATCTACTACCGGATTGTAAAGGAGAAAGCGACCGCAGCTTTCGCAATTAATGATTGTGTCTCCGCGCCGTAAATCCTGAAAGATTTGTGGGCGCAGTGAAATGCGGCATGCCTCGCAACGTCCGTCGGTAGCATCGGAGATCGGCGTGTTCTTGGTTTTTTTGCGGACACGCTCATACTCGGTGTAGAACCGCGGCGTCATGCCGGCCGCGAGCATCTTGCGCTCCTCACTCAGCTTGAGCAACTCCTGCTTATTTACCGCGGTCCGTTCGACAGCTTTTTTCTTCTCGCCGTCCACATGGACGCGCTGCTTTTTTAAATCGGCTTCAGACGTAGTAACAGCTTTGTCCAAAGGTTCAGACGCTTCCATCAACTCCAGAGTGCGGTCTTCTGCTTTGCGGATCTCGCCTTCAGCGAAGCTGATTTCATTCTGGAAAGCTCGGTACTGATCATTGTTTTTTGCGCTGAGGCTCTGGTCCCGCAGTTTGGAAATTTTCTGCTGGTTGGTCTGAATGTCCCCATCCAGTTTCTTGCGATCACGTCCATTTGCCGTTAAGGCGGCGCGGTCACGTTCCAAACGACACGTATGCGCTTCCAACTGGCGCTCAATTTCCGCTACGTGTTTGGGCAGAGTGGCTATCTCGGTCTCCAGGGCGGCAATCTTCCGATCCACTGCTCCAAGCCGTAGTGCAAGTTGTAAATCGGGTAACATCTGTACCTCAATCTAGCAAGGGCAAGCCCTCGCTACCTAAGCGCAGTAAGAACTGTGCAATTGTACGAATACCGAGCAGGTAGTTACTGACCCTAAACTTCTCGTTAGGCGAGTGAAGGCCGTCGTCGGGGAGGCCGAAACCCATCAGCACCGTAGGAATGCCGAGATGCTGAGCAAACTCGCCGACAATGGGGATTGATCCGCCGCTGCGCGTAAACACCGTAGTCTGGCCCATAGCAGAAGAAAAAGTATCGGCAGCTACGGCAATTGCAGGATGGCTTGGATCCACAGAGATAGCAGGGCCGGCGCTCAAAATGCGAACAGATACCTGAATACCGCGCGGAGTATTAGCCTCCACCCAACTTTTAACTGCCTGAACAACACTTGAAGGGTCCTGATGAGGAACTAGACGCATGCTGACCTTTGCCGTGGCCTTGGCAGGAATCACCGTCTTCGCGCCCGCACCAGTAAAGCCTCCGGCAATGCCGTGTACTTCGAAGGTTGGCCGAGCCCAC
>CALMAV010000136.1 GCA_937859895.1 uncultured Bryobacterales bacterium
AAACTGCACGGACCGAAGGACATCTGGAGCAATTTGAGCAGGAGGCGATCGATCGCTTGATTGATCTGTCCGAATACTCGGCAAGAGAGATTATGACGCCACGCCCGGACATAGTCTCGCTGCCTGTAGATGCATCCTTGGAGGACGTGCTGAGCACGATGGCTGAGCACAAATTTGCCCGCGTGCCAATTTATGAAGATCGGCCGGAACAGATCATCGGCTTCGTACACTACAAAGATTTATTGCGCGTGTGGGACGAGCGCCGGCTTGCCCATGACCGGCGTCGCACAGCACGGCCTTTCCGGCTACGGCGCTTTGTACGAAAGCCACTGGTTATTCCAGAGACGAAGCCTCTTACTCACTTGACTGATGAGTTTCGGAAGAACCATACGCGCATGGCTCTCGTGGTGGATGAGTTTGGAACGATTACTGGCTTAATAACCCTGGAAGACGTGCTGGAACAGATCTTTGGAGATATTGGGGATGAGCACGAGGTTGTAAGGCCATCGCCGTCGAATGAGGAGAAGGTGTTGCAACTGGAAGGCAGCACGACGATCCGCGAACTCGAGACCCGCTACAACATAGCGCTTCCGGCCGATGCAGGCTTTGAGACGCTGGCAGGCTTTCTGCTTTATCAGATTGGCCGCATTCCGCACGTGAGCGACTCGGTGCTGTACGGCGCCCGCCGATTCACGATTACTCAAATGGACCGCAACCGGATTGCAACTGTGCTGACTGAGAAGCTGGAAGAAGTGGCAGATCCAGTGAACGAAGGCTGAGAACCGCGCTCTTCGGAATAGCCGCAGCAGGAAACGGCAGCTATAAACGCCGATGAACGCGGCTCTCGCCCGGAGACTAGGCCTTCTTTTTCTTAGGCTTCTTGGTCTCTTTTTTCATGTCCTGACCTTTTCCCATTTATTCTCCCTTCCTTTTCAGTATCGCTCGATGCAAGCCGGAATCAATGACTTTTAGGAGTGCTCCGTCGGCATCGCCCGAGTACTCCCAAAACATGACACCGCCGAGCTTATTCTTCAACGCATACCGGCACTTGGCCGCCACCGATTGCGGGTCTTCGTATGTGATGAAGATCTGCTTATCGGGATTGTATAAGTACGGCGCAGAAGAGACTGGATCACGATAGCCGACGTAGCCGGCACCGGTGAGCAGAGGCACAATCTGCTTGTAGTTAGCCTCCATGTCCGAATTTTTGCCGCGCTGAAAGAGGCCGTGGTTGGCCGCATTGACATGCTTCCAGACGTGGCCGTAGAAGGGAATGCCGAGGATGAGTTTGCGTGGGGGAACGCCGGCGTTCTTGAACAACGTCACGGACGCATCGACCGAAATATGCTTGGGATCATCAGGGTCGGCGAAGAGCGGAGCACCGTGACCTGTGGTGCGGTCGGCAGACGTGTAGTAGTCGTAGCTCATCAGGTTGACGGCATCTAAGTAGCGAGCTACTTCGCGCATCTCTGTATGGTCAATCCACTCCTGGCTGGCGCCGGCAGCGACCGTTAGCAGCAGCGGTCGGCCCAGGATTTTTGACTCGCGGTCAAAGCGCTCTCTTAGTTCGCGAAGCAGGTCCGTGTAGTTACCTTTATCTTCGACTCGGAAACGATTGCCGTTGCCGACCGAACCCGGATATTCCCAATCAACATCAATACCGTCAAGGCCATGGCGGTCGACGAACTCGACTGCGCTATCGATAAACTCGCGGCGGCTCCGGGCAGTCAGCGCCACGTCGGAAAAGTGACCGGACCAACTCCAGCCGCCGACCGAGATAAGAACCTTTAGCTGCGGGTTCACGCGCTTGAGCCCGAGCAGGGTCTGCAGATTCACCCCATCGTTGTCGGAGCCGGGTACTAGTCGGCCCTTCTTGATGTTGGCAAAAGCATAGTTGATGCGGGTGAGCTTGCGGGCGGCGAAATCACCGGCGTGCAGGGGCTGCTCTCTTGGAAAAACATAAGCGGTAACGACCGAAGATGCCGACGGTGGTGGAAGGGCAAAAGCCACAGTTGCTAGAGAGAGAAGCAGAGTGCCAGGGTAAAGCAGAAAAGATTTCATTGTGTGAGATGGCCCATTTGTTTATGGAAGCAGATCAGAGTCCCAACCCCGTAAGGAACACGTCAATCTGCCGTTCAAAGCGAGGTCGATGGTAGGACATCAGGGCGGATCGCCACAGGCCGTGCATGTAAGTAACGATGATGGGAACAACCAGCTGAGGATCG
>CALMAV010000137.1 GCA_937859895.1 uncultured Bryobacterales bacterium
ATGGAAAGCGACACCTGTGTTGGCTGGTAAGCGAGTGGGGCACGGGGCGGTGCTTTGGACAGCAGCAGCACCGGGGATAAGCGGCAATGAGCGGTTTCCCTACCTATTGCAGGCCGCCGTCGATCTGGGGTTGGAATTGCCCGTCCAGAGCGCAAATCTTTGGGCGTTTTTTGATTCGGCGTATCGGATTCATGCCGATGTAGATTACCTGGCCCAGCGCTGGCGCAAGGCGGGCATCAGCGTTTTGCACGTTGCTGGCTGGCACAACATGGAGCCGGATGAGGCGCAGGATAACTACCTTCGCAATTTGATTGTGGCGTGCCACAGGAACGCAATTCTGGTCTATGCGTGGCTGGAGTTGCCGCATGTAAGCGAGAAGTTCTGGGAAGCGCATCCGGAGTGGCGGGAGAAGACAGCCGTTGGACAAGACGCACAGTTGGACTGGCGGAAGCTGATGAACCTGCAGAACCCGGCATGTCGGCGTCAAGTAGAGAAGGAGGTCAGCGGGTTACTACAGCGCTTTGATTGGGATGGCGTCAATGTTGCGGAGTTGTATTTCGAATCGCTGGAAGGCGCGGCGAATCCTGCACGGTTAACGCCCATGAATGCTGACGTGCGTGCGGAGTTCAAAGGTAAGGAAGGCTTTGATCCGCAGTCACTCTTCAATGGGAGCCAGGTCTTTACAGCTGAGACACGCGCGGCAGCACTGCGAAAATTCCTGGATTATCGTGCTGCTCTGGCCACGCGTATGCAGAAGGACTGGCTTGATGCATTGACAGGTTGTAAGAATAGCAAGCCCTATCTGGATGTAGTGCTGACACATATCGACGATCGTTTTGAGCCGGGCATTCGCGATGCGCTCGGGGCAGATGTGGCCAGCAGCCTTTCTGCAATTAAGCAGACGCGAAGTACCTTGCTTGTGGAAGATCCTGCAACGTTATGGAGTCTGGGGCCGGAACGTTATGCCAAGCTGGCAGCGAAGTACAGCGAGTTAACGCCCGAGCAAAACCAGTTTGCTGTAGATATCAATGTGGTTGAACGGTATCAGGATGTTTATCCCACTAAGAAACAGACGGGCCTCGAGTTACTGCAATTAGTTCATCAGGCTTCCTTATCCTTTTTCCGAGTGGCGCTGTATTTCGAGAACTCCATTGAGAAACAAGATCTGGCGCTGCTCCCCGCCGCAGCTACCAGCGCTACTGCAAAGCAGGCGAGTGTGGACGAGATGGACGTCACTGCCAAGGAAACGACCAGAGTGAATTGGCAAGGTCCGGTCGAAGTAGATGGAAGGTTGTGGCCATTGCAAAGTACAACGGCTGTGCTCGCGCCATCGGGCAGGCACAGGCTACGGCCTGCCGTGGAAGAGCCAGGCGTTATGGTTTCCGACTTCAATGGTGACGTGCAATCAGCTGTTGCAAACAGAGACCGCGCCGACATCTCCTATGCTTCTAAAAGCAGGGCCATAGCGGCATTTGTCAGTGCAGTCAGCTCTATTGAGGTGGATGGATTACCGTTCTGGAGATCGGACAATACCTATAAAACCGGGACGATTCTTCTGCCGGCCGGTCAACATGTGGTTAGCTTTTTGCGCGATCCCGTTCCCTTACGGAATCCTTAGCTGCCGTTTATGAATTCCTAACTGCTAAATCCTTAGGATGAGAAGGACGTTAGAGAAGACCTCTACTACGTACTTATACATGAATCGTACTTCTTTGTTGTTGGCAGCGGGAGTTATCGTACTTTCGCTTCCAATGAATGCTCAAAAGGACCATCCTACAACTGGCAACGGGACACCGGACGAAGCAACAAACGTCGCTCATCCAGATAGAAACTTTTGGCAGCGTTTTGGCCAAGCGTACCTGGACGATTGGCGCGGTTCGGCTGCGAGTGGACCTACGCCTCCGATGCGAGGCGACACACCACCGATTGATCAGCCGCCTTTCCCTTATTCGGTTTGGCCTTACGGGGGCTCGCCCGTCATAGGTTTGCCGGATACGAATGTACCGCCGCTGATGCAAGCGCTCTATTCCGGTAAACATGGCGACGCCTGGAAGAGAAGTCGCATCAAGCTTTATGGTTGGATCAACGCTGGGTTTAATGTCTCAACCTCAAACAAAGGCCAGTACGCTAACTTTCCCACCGCTTACTACACGATTCCGAACTCAATCCAGTTAGACCAGGCTGCGTTCTATATCGAACGAGTTCCAGATACAGTGCAACATGATCACTTTGACTGGGGTTTCCGCCTGACTAACCTGTACGGTTTGGATTATCGCTTCACAACTACTAAGGGCATTTTCAGTAACCAATTACTTGGCAAGAACAACACCTATGGCTATGACCCAGTGATGGCGTATGTCGATCTCTATTGGGGACAGGTGCTGGATGGACTGAACATTCGTATTGGAAGATATATCTCCCTACCCGACATCGAAGCGCAGCTTGCGCCAAATAATTATACTTATAGTCACTCGCTTCTGTACTCTTTCGACGCTTATACTCAGTCGGGTATTAATGGGACGCTCAAAATCAATCGTAACTGGTTATTCCAACTAGGACTTTCAGCCGGCAACGACGTCGCCCCGTGGACCAGTGACGCAAAGGCAACCGTCAATACTTGCCTTGGATACTATTTTCGTGAAAGCGCGGACAACATATACGCCTGCGCAAACTCAATAAACGACGGTAAGTACGCATACAACAACTTACAAGCTTTTTACCTGACCTGGTATCACAAGATCAACAGTACCTGGCATACCGACACAGAATCGTGGTACATGTATCAGCGAAAGGTGCCCAGCATCTTCGGTACGCTTCCTACTGAAACAAACGCTGATGGTGCGTGGTGCAAACCTGGAGAGCAATCTTGCTATGCGCCCGAGTTTGCCATCGTGAACTATGTTGAAAAGCAGCTTAATAAACATAACTACATTTCAATAAGGAACGAGTACTTCAACGATATTAAAGGCCAGCGGACGGGTGTACAAACCCAGTACAGCGAACACCTGCTCGGCTTGGGACATTGGATCGGATCCACAGTGCTGCTGCGGCCCGAGCTTCGGTATGAGCACGCATACGATCGCCCCTCTTATGATTTGGGGACAAAGAAAAACCAGTTCGCAGTGGCCGGCGACGTAATTTTCTTCTTCTAAGTATTGGAAGTTGGAGCTAAATGGTAAGGATAGGCGCAGTTTCAGCAATGGTATTGGCTCTTTGTACTTGTGCAACTCTCTCTGCACAGGAAAGCGAACGACATACTAGGCGTGCACTTCATAAGCTTATGCGCGAAGCAGATACTCCGGAAAAGCGCGAACGGGTATCTGCTTACTGTGACCGAATTGCCAAAGATTTGAGAGCACTTGCACAAGCGGAGCAGGCAGCAGTAACAGGGTATGGATCTGAGATTAGGGCCGGCTCCAGCAAGTATCCCAATCAAAGTGATTCGGCGCGATCACTTAGTGCGCACTATAGCTATGAGGCAACGCGCATTGGGAAACTGGCTGACACATATCGAGTAGAACACAAAGTTCCTGCTCAATTGGATGTGAAGAAAAAGACTGAACCGGCTTACACCGATGTCGAGCAGCAACTGCTAAAGCGCATTGACGGCCTGGAAGAACAGATCCGTACTTTGAAGGCTCAGCCTACAGAGGCGGCTACCCCTCCTAAGTCATAAAGAGACAGCAATTGTGCGACACTTACTAACCGCGTTTGCAACCGTCATCGAGATTCTGCTTTGCGCGGATGCGTACCTGCTATCTGAGGGGGCACTAACCTGGCCGGCAGTACGTGCTGGCAGTGGTATGGTGCTTCTAGTAATTGTTTGGTCCGCTAGTTACTATTCTGTACAACAGCGCCGACAGTGGTCAGCCTGCCACCCTGCTCCTGTAAGTCCCGGAGAAATCGCTCAGCAGCATGTTCATTTAAGCTCCTGACCGCATCGATTACCAACTCTACCTGCGCGCCTAGAGCACGCAAGCCCAATATCGCTTTTTGGACGCAGACCTCAGTAACTACGCCGAAAACCACATATCTGTCCCCTTGCAAGAGCTGCAGTAGTGGCTGTAGGTTTGGATTAGAGAAACAATCAATATGTTGCTTCTGCAAGAGAATCTGGGGAGCAAATTGCAAATTTGCAGCAATTTGTTCAATGCTTTCCGGGGTAGACGAGATTACCAGTGCTTCATTGAGCAGTAAGCTATTTGGCTTCTGCTGGCCGGTAGTGCCAAGGACGCAGTGTGGCTTCCAGATTTCAAATTCCACGTCATTTTCAGTGTGGGCGTCTGTGGTTGAGATTAGCTGAATCTTATGAGTTGCAGCATGCTTAACCAATTGCGCAAGGCTCGTTATGATCTGCTCGGCACCAGGCACGTACAGCGCGCCGGCCGGATACAAAAAGTCAATCTGGGTATCAACATCGAAGAAGACTGTTTTCATGCGTTCCCCACCGATTAATTATGTTGTTGACGCACGGTATCAGCCAGTGACAGTAAACGCTGGCTAATCTGCACAGGATAAGGCTCGGACGGTTGCAGGGTTCGGATCTCAGGAGGGAGATCTGCCACACAAGATTGCGAGTAGGCGCGAACGGCAGGGGTGCTAGGAAGAGTTTCGATTGGCATGCCCTCTATCAATACTGGGCGGATAAGTGGCTCGCCAGTCGATTCCGGGCTGCACTCTGAGCCTAATGCAAGGAAGTCATAACCTTGGCAACGAAACACTTGCTTGGCCCCTGGCAATGTGTTTTTGCCATCGCTAAACTTGGCAGTGTAGACAACCTCAGCGCCTCGTTTAAGTTCAACAAGTTTGTAAATAGCGGAAAGACTCGGTGCGTCGGCAGAAGTAGATAGTTGAGTTCCGACGCCAAATGCATCAATAGGTGCACCTGCTGCAAGCAGCTCGGCAATGCAATACTCGTCAAGATCGTTTGTGGCGAAGATCTTAGCACCAGGAAGGCCCGCTTCATCCAGAATCTGCCGAGCTTTCTGAGACAGGGCAAGAAGGTCACCGCTATCGAGGCGAACACCCCAGCAAGGCTGGCCCAGGCTCGCCGCTTTGCGTGTCCCTTCGGCTGTGTCATAGGTGTCAACCAGGTATACGGTTCTGTCGCCGAGTAACTGCTGCAAGATTCGGAACGATTCCTTTTCACTCGGGAACGACATAACCCAGGAGTGAGCGGAAGTTCCAAAGACCGGGATACCGAACTTCTTCCCCCCTAAGGTGTTGCTGGTTCCGGAGCAGCCGCCAATATAAGCAGCGCGCCCGGCAAGAACACCAGCCTCAGGCGAATGCGCGCGCCGGCTACCGAACTCTACTATTGATCGGCCTTCCCCCGCTGCCACGCAACGTGCTGCCTTTGAGGCAATCATTGTCTGGTGCGAAAAGGTAGATAACAGGTAGGTTTCTACCAGCTGCGCTTGGATAATCGGAGCCCGAACAATCGCAAGTGGTTCACCTGCAAAGATTGGGGTTCCTTCCGGCGGTGCAAATAATTCGCCAGTGAAACGTAAGTCAGCAAGAAATCGGAAAAACTCGGGAGGCGCTTGCCGGAAATTGGGAAGCGACCGAAGGTAATCGATATCGTCGGCTTCAAAATGTAGGTCGAGAAGATACTCAACTGCTTGCTGAAGGCCAGCCGCCAGCAGGAAGTTACGCTGGTCCGGGAGTCGTCGTGTAGTTAGTTCAAAGGTGGCGATCTCGTCTGTCCTACCGGCAGCGAAATACCCGGCTGCCATGGTTAGCTCATAAAGATCTGTATTCAGGGCCGTTGTCATTCAGGAGGTTATTTCTTGGAGGCCGAAGCTGCTGGTCTTATTGCTTTCCCGGCGTCTAGGACATCGTTGACCACTTTCGAATCTAATTGGTAGAGAGCAGCCTCGGTGCCACGTCGTGCAATGTAGGTGTCGCCAGCCTTCGCAAACTCGACTCGCTCAAGGCGTTTTCCGTCGTTCGAAATAATAGCAACTCCAAATTGGGGGGAGCTAAACCCGCTAGTCACAAAGTTCGACGCCGCAAGGTCACGCAGCTTATCAACGAGCGCCTGAACTGTACCGGGATCCATTGTCTGGCCACTAAGTTTCCAGTCCGTTCCGCTACGAGTTAAGGTCTTTTCCCCAATACTTCCAGTCAGTTCGATTTTAGTCGGATCGCTAAAGCCAAAATCAAAGACTTTCTTGTTGCGGAAATCTTCCGGCTTCTTCTCAAGCTCTTTTCCTAATTCATTAGAGATCTTGTAAGTGCCAGGAGTAGCACTGCTTCGCCCGTAGTATTCGTCCTTACTCTTGCGGACGTCTAGAGTCTGTGTCCCAGATGCATCAGCGAGTTTAGCTGTCGCTATAGGAGTGGCTGCGGAGTAAGATGCATTGAGTTTCGCTGCTGTATCGGCGCTGGCGCTAAGGTCTATCTTAGCGTCGGCTAGCTTTCGCAGTAGCTCTTCTACCTGGAAGTTATCAGCACGATACTGCTGAGGCTTAATGATCTGCCAATCGTTGCCGTTGCTCTTGCCAAATTCGACTTCTGATTTGCCGGATGCCAGATCTATGCGCGTAAGATTGTTGGTGTCAAAGGTTAGCAGGCGTTTGTCCCGCAAATCGTTTGCAGTTTTGTCCAACGAGGTCTTCACGGAAGACGATAAAGCGTAGACTTTCGGGCTATTCGCAAGACGTGCGTAAACCAGGGAACCAGTCGGCACATCGTCTCCAAACTCAAATTGATCGGTTTTGCCTTTCTTGGTCTGAACAATAACGTTCAATACAGGAGTTGCCAGACCATACTTGGAAAAATCAGTCGTTTTGTCTTCAACTAAGTCATCAGCAGTAACAGGGCTCAAGGCAGAGGCTAAACTAGCTACTGCGTCCTGGTCAGTTGCGAAAGCTTGTGGTTGCGTAATGGCCCACTTGTTGTTCTTTCGCTCTACTGTAACCAGACTGCCGTCCTTCCTTTTGAGCGTGATGCTTTGCAGCTGAGAATCCGGTACATCAATAACTTTTGTGCTGGGAGGGGCCGTCGACGTACTTGCTGACTGGGCAGCCTCCGGATGTTTCTTTGACCACCACACGGCACCGCTCAAGGCCAGCAGGATGACAGCGGCTATTAACAGATTTCTAGGCTTCATACTACCTTCGTTGCAGGTAGACGAGAACTCCACCAGCGATGACTAAAAGGGGCAGAAGAAACAAGTCTGTGTAGAGAAATGTGCTCATCTGCCGTTGGTTCACATTGAGCCTGCGATCCTCTGGCGGCTTGGGTCGAATCGAAATTAGATCCTCATCCGACGAAAGCCAGTTGACAATGTTGAGCGCCAGATCACGATTGCCCTGAAAGCTCAGCATGGCATTACTGATAAAGCCTGAACTACCTACAACGACAAAGCGGCCAGGATCATTTGGCTTGCCGATGTCGTAACTACCTGCCGCACCCAGGACAAACGGACCTTTCTGGTTATTCGGGTCAGCTGGGTTCACTTCGTTCGAGTTCAGCCTAGTGGTGGCAATCGCCCGATCAGTGGTGGAGAAGAGTTTCTGGACCGTTGTCTTGTTGCCGTTCTTGACTTGTAAGGAGCGGGCAATTGGGAATCCAGTAAAGCGGTCCTTCATGTCGTTAACAATGGGATGGGATTCGTACGAATTCACCAGAGGGATTTCAGGGCCATAGCCGAACAGTTGCCCCATCGGATTTTGCTCCAGAACCAGATCCTTGTCCTCGGTGACTCCCCACTTAGCTAGAAGATCGGTTAAGGGAGTATTCTCGCTGATATGCTCGTGCCCAAAATCTAAAGGCGGGTCGAGAAGAATCAAAGCGCGTCCACCACCCTGCACGTAATTCTGCAAAGCAGTAACTTCGTTGGGAGTGTAGTTCGCCTGCGGACCGGCAATCACGACCACATTACAGTCTTTCGGGACGTCTGTTTTGTCGAGTAAGGTAACCGGCTGCGCCTGGTAATTATCACGCTCCAGCGCTGTCTTGAACTGAGACAAACCGTCGCCTTGGGTGTTCTCAATTCCGTGTTCCCGGCTACCGGTTACAAAGCAAACCTTGCGAACACCCTTCAAATCCTTCAGGAACGCGCCAGTAATCCCTTCCTCTGTTAGCGAACGGGCTTCTTCCCGCCTCGACCCAATCTCAACAAAGGCGCTTCCTGCTCTAGCGCCATAAGCACGAACCATCGTCGGTTGCTTATACGCATCAATGTACTCAATATGAATCTTCGGCGAAAGATTCTTATAGCGGTCGAGCATGCCTCGGGCGCTTTCGAACCCAGAACTCTTATCGAAGTAAGTGATCTTTGCGTCAGACGGAAGATTCTTAACCACTTTGTCCGTCTCTTGAGAGAGCGTAAATCGCTTGTTACTGGTGGTGTCGTAAGACTTGTTGTAATGATTTGCGAGCCAGTCAACAAGAACCAGAACGGCAATCACCACCAGCGTATATAGGCCGGCAGTGGCACC
>CALMAV010000138.1:0-7950 GCA_937859895.1 uncultured Bryobacterales bacterium
CCCACGCCAGGCAAACCGCTAGCTGCCAGGCTCGAACCGCCGTCTTCCAACTCGTAACACCAGTTTCCATTTAGTCGTAAACCCTGTCTGAAGGAGTGTTTTCAAGCGTTTGCGCGGCCCAGGACGGCCCGATTGCCAGCCGCTCTCTTTTTGAGAGTTCAACCGTTGAATCGATTGGTTTTGCCAGAAAAAATCCAGTTGGACATTACTATCGGATTAGGGAGACCACCCTGTGAAAAACATTGGGAAAAAACGCGCGATTCTGAGCCGAGTTGGACAAAGTGCGGAGACTGTCCAACCCGAGGAGCCGGCGGCCGGATCGAGCACCCGCCGCACGTCGACCGATCGGCTGGAAGTCTGCAAGTATTTGGAGCGGGAGGAAGTGGCTGCGCTCTTTAAGGTCATCAGGGGCAAGCGCGACCGGGCGCTGTTCCGCCTGGTCTATCACCGCGGTCTCCGGGCGCATGAGGTGGGGCTGCTCGAGCTGGCCGACTTCCGCGATCGCGACGGCGTGCTGTTCGTCCATCGCGGGAAGGGCTCCATTTCGCGGGAGCACTCGCTTACCGATGAGGAACTGCGCACCCTCCGGGCCTGGCTGAAGGAGC
Organism: uncultured Bryobacterales bacterium; assembly: GCA_937859895.1. Lineage (GTDB taxonomy): Bacteria > Acidobacteriota > Terriglobia > Bryobacterales > Bryobacteraceae > Bog-105. The sequence goes on from CALMAV010000138.1 coordinate 606, forward strand.
GCGGGACGTTTCCCGGGCCGCTGTTTCCTTCCCGGCAAGGCCGGGCCGGCGTAACCCGGACCCGCTTGGACCAGCTGATGAAGAGCTACTGCCAGCTGGCCGGGATCCCGGCCGAAAAAGCACACATGCACGCGCTGAAGCACTCCTGTGGCACTCATCTGGCTGAACGCGGCGCTTCCGCCGCTGAAATTCAGGACTGGCTGGGGCACCGCGATTCGAGCTCTACCGACATTTACCTGCACTTTTCCCGCAGAAGGCGGGAGGAAGTCGTTCAAAAGCACCGCGACTGGCACTAACGGGGGGTCTTTGCGGCCCCGCGATGGGACAAAAGTGCACACCGGATCTCCCCTGAAAAACAATAACTTACGCCCAAGTGCACGCCAGGCTGAGCGAAACACGCCGTAACTGTCACAATTTAGGTAGGAATATGGTCGAAAAGTGCCGTTTTCAGGTGCGAAATGATCGAATCGATCGTTGACCGCCGGAACGAGCTCGTCGAAGCTCATCTTTACTTAGTCCGACCGATTGCAGCGCGCCTGGCTCTCGGCCTTCCCCGAAGCTTCGACCTGGAAGATTTGACCGCAACCGGCTATCTCGGCCTCATTCAGGCAGCAGGACGCTACCGGCCTCGCTCTCACGGGGGCACTCCCTTCTCTGCCTATGCCCGCCCACGCATCCGCGGCTACATCCTGGACTCGCTGCGACGCGGCAACTACATCGAAAGCACTCGGCCCTCGGTGGAGGACTTGCCGGAGTCGATCAGCAGCTTTCCGGCGGAGGAGACCATCGATGACGGGCGCCTGGCGATGCGCATGGGATCCGCGCTCCGGGCGTTGCCGGCACGGGAACGCGAAGTGATCGAACTGCACTACGCTGAGGAGCAGCGGCTGCCAGAGGTCGGGCGAGCGTTCGGCGTTGGCAAAAGCCGAGCCAGCCAGCTCCATCGAAGCGCGATCAAGGCATTACGCGCTCGATTAGCCGGATAAGAAACGGCCAGATCGCGAGCCGTCTGTGTAAACCTTCAGACATGGCGGTTCAAGTAACAGAAATCGACATTGAAGCTGTCCAGCTTGCGCTCAATGAGGACGGCTTACTCTGCGTCTCGCTGAAAATGGGTCCGGCTGGCCTCTGGCTGAACGTGATCCAAACCGAAGATCCCTTCCCTAGGCCGATTGAAGTCTCAGCTGCTGAAATCGAAAATCTAGCTATGGGCCTCGATGGCTGACAGCGAACCTCTGACCTACAAGATCACGGTTTCCGTGAAGCGCTCGGATTTGCCAGAAACTGTCGCGGACTTTGTGTTTTCGGGAATTCCTGTCGATAAAGCCGAGGCACCAAACTATGCATTTGCTTTAGTGATCGAACTTTTCAGACTGTCAGTTCCTCATGAGTTCCAAGTCGCTCCGTGACGCCAGTCGGCAGTGTCAACAGAGGTAATGGTCATTCGCGCAAGCTATCCGTTAAACGCTGAAAGCTGCGACCGGCGAATGCGCCAGCCGCCTGCCTGGATGGCGGGCAAGCGACCCTCTCTCACTGCGCGATGGATGTGAGCTTTAGGAAGTCTTAAGAATGCAGCCGACTCAGTGAGAGTCAGAAACTCGGCCTCGTGCTCGCGATTGCTTTCGATTTGTCTTTGTTGAAAGAACAGCTTGATGGTTGCTTGCTGTTCTTCGAAAAACACCTTCATCGCTGCAAGGGCATCAACAGTCTGCGGCTTTGGTGCTCTAGTAGAGACGGAGACGCCATCGGTCGATTGGGAAGGCTTCCGGGCGGCCGTGTGCGGCTTTAAAGGCTTGCCGTTCTCAGCGAGATTTTCTACATCGGCAGCTCTATAGAGGCGGACCAGACTGTTCGCTGGATCGGCCTTGATCTGTATGCGTTTCTCTTGAACCCACGTTCGCAGTGTTCGCTCGGCGATGTTCAGCCGTTTCATGGTTTCGCGCTTGTCATACCACTCAGATTTGAGAACGTTGACTGTCTGTTCTGCCACTTTTCCCTCCAGACGGCTGAAGTCGGCTGTTTTTCCGCCAGCTTTGGCCGAAGCCGGAGGATATCAGCGAAGGTGTACGGCTGCCAAGTACTGACAGGGCCAGCGGTGTCAAACGGGATGATGGCTAAGCGCAGCGGTCAGTCTGATCGGCCGGGTTCTCGGGGGAGGGCTCGGCTGGGACGCTTTCGGCTGCGCGCGTCAGTTTCGGCTGATACTCGCCTGATGTCCTCATGCTCGCCCGCATGCCGCCAATTAGCGTGTTGCCGTAGGATGCCGTAGCCGCGCTTTTCCCTTGCGATGCGTTCGACAAACTCTCGGTCGACCAATCTTGCTGCTCCTAAAAAGCCTCAGGCTTGGTGTCAAAGAGCGTTGGCTGCTCTCCCTGCGGAGTGGCCTGGTGCTGGCCTCCCGCCCCTGTCACAGTGTTCCATTCAACGGCCAGCACCCGCCCGCAGTGCGGGCACAGCGCTTCGCGTTCGTGGCACGAAACGGTCGCGCCGCAAACGCAGGGAATCTCGAACGTTGACTCTGTTTTCACTTCGACCGATCTCCATCTTGATGCAAGAACAGGAAGAGCTCCCAAGCCGCTGTCAGCGCCACGCTAAGCAAAACGGACCCGATGATTGGATGGCCTCCCTCCACAGCCAAGGCCCGAGAAAGGCACCTAGCCAGACGCGGACGAGGATGCCGACGAGGTGAAGCGTCAGCAGCGTCTTCATCTGCGAACGAGCTTGCTTCTTCATGTGAGATCGACGTCCTTCATCGCCCGCGCTACGGCCGGATCAAGCCAACTCGCTAGGAGGCGTTTGCGCGTCGCTAGCAGCCCTCGTGCCTCCAGTTCAGCCCGGGTGCCCGGGTATCGCCGGGCGACGGCCTCCGCAGCGCGTTCCGGGCTGTAGCCGCGGCTCTTGAGAAGCATGGCGTAGAGGGTTGCATGGCAGCGCTCGCGGTCGTCCATCAGCGACCCCCCTCTTCGGCAAAGCGAGCGCACCAGCCGCGGAACTCGGCCAGGCTCCACTCCTTCTCCGAAGCCGGGGCGTGGATCCAGGCCAGCAACGCCTCGATGCGCACTCCGGCAGCCGACGCGATCGCGATTAGCCCTTCTGCGCGTTCCCGGAGAGGCTCTTCGTCTTCGCCCGGCAATTCAAATTGCAGCGCGCGCAGCACGGTTTCGAGAACATACTCGTTCAGGTCGATCATGCGGGGTCCTCGGCATGGCAGCGCACCCGCCGCGAAGTCATGGGCGAACCTCCGGATGGCGGCGGTGCCTAAACCGGCGGTACTTCACTTCGCAGCGATTGGGTGCTTGGGTAGTAGATGCGAATGGAAGAGTTGGAAACGTTCTACATGATGCTCGATAGCGCCGCTGGTTTATTGCCGAGATCTGCGCCAGAAGAGATTCGTGAAGCAATGAATCATCTGGTTTCCAATGTAGCTTTTGAGATTGCAAAAAAGGCTGATCCGAAAACCATGTCTGACGTCCGCAATTACGACGGCTTCGACCGATTCGACGAGCACATTGCCTTCTGGATGACCAGTTTCGTTTTAGACGAGGCTGGACTGGGCGATGAGCAGGCCTCCGCTCTCTATCAGGAGCTACGAAACATTCCGATTGACGAAGTATTGGACGCGCCGGTAGACACCGCTCAAGAGCTCGCTTCCTGGCTACTGCAACGCGCCGCCCTAAGGTCAGAGCCGCGCCGGGGATCCCGGCCATCGTAGTCTTCATCGCATCCCCTTCTTCGCCGCCATGTCGGCGAACGAAGCTCGGAAATCAATTGATTCGCTTCCTTCGCGCTGAATAGGTTTGCGCTTGATAAGCCGTTGTTGAAGCTGATCGAGGTGCTGTCGCACTGTTTCGGCATCCTGGTGGTCGGGAAAGTTTGTAAGGAACTCTTCGTCGCTTCGGATTTGCTCCTCGAGTGTCATCTCCGGCTCGGGATCGAGCGCGGTATCCTCTACCAGCTTCTTAGGGACGATCTTGGCTCGGCTCACTGCAGCCACGGCATCTTCCATCGCCTTGACGATGATGCCGAAATTCTTGGGCTTATTCCGCCGCCGCGCTGCCAACTGCCGGCAGTCCAGCTCGAACTGCTGTAAGGCCTCGGCTTTCTGCCCGTCCGGAGCTTCGCTCAAGTATCTGGCGGCATTCCTCAGCGCAACAACGCGATTGCCATGAAGATCGCCTAGCCCAGCCTTCTCCACGACCTCATCGATGTCCTTTTCCGGTGAACCATCGGCATAGCTAGCTAGCTTCTTATAGCTTTTAAAACTAATAAAGATAGGGTCGTCTGTTTTCCCGGACGGATCGGGAAGGTCTTCCCGGACAGGTCGGGAAAGTTCAGGCGTTTCCGTTTCCCGGACGGGTCGGGAAACCGGCTCTGCCGACTGGCTTTCTTCTTCGCCGGATGGCTTCTCTTCCGCCTGCGCGGCCCGGTAGCGTAGGAGCGCTTCCTTCTCCTTTTCTTTGCGTTCTGCACACAGCCTGTGGAAATCTTTGTCAATCTCCTGGTAAGCTGAAAACCAATGCGGATCGTGCTCTTTCAAGAAGGCTAGTGCTTTCGCCTTTTCTTCGGTTGTTTCCCGACCCGTCCGGGAAACGGTTCGCCGTTTGTTCGCCTTTTCGAACAGTTTTCGCTCAAGTTCTGGGTCATCGATGACGTAAGTCACCCGGTTTTCGACCCGTAGACAAAACTCCCCGACTAAGTCCGTGACCGACTCACTGACGCGCTGGGTAGAAGCCCCGATTAGATCAGCGAGCGCCGTATGGCTGAGCGGTCTTCCGTTCTCATCAGCGGCGTAGTCGCAGAAGTTTGCCCAGGCAGTTAGCTTCGCTGCTTCCAGCACGCGCTGCTTCATGTCGAACTGCTCATTTTTCATCACGAATTCTTTGGACTTGAAAAAGTCCATCACGTAGCGAAGCCGTCGATGCCGGGCATGAAACTGATCCGAAGAGGCGAGAGCTGGCTTAGCCGCATCCTCAGGAGGCCCGAGAAGAATTGAGGGAATAGGCTCTGGCCGACCGGTGTATGATCCTGCGGCGCTCATACCTTCACCGCCTTGGCTTGGACAGGTTCTGAGCGTAATGGCGCGTGCGACAAGAGGCGGTGAACAGTACGCCTTCCGGAGTTGCCTGTCTGAGTGAAAATTAACCGTAAATCGTTTAGTCGGGTGATTGAATAAGCGACGGTGCTCTTCGGAATTCCCGTTAGTTCCGCTATTTCTCGGCAGGACAGGCGAGTAAGGCCGTCTCGGTCTCGCAGCAGTTCGATGTCGGCGAGGGTCTTTCGTTGTGCTCGCGTGAGGGCAACGTTGCGCGTAGGCGCAGGCGTCATGGTCGGGCTCCTATTGAGTTGAGCCGGAGAAAGATGATAAAACTAGCTTGTCGCGGTGATCGTAAATGCCGCGGCCTTCTCCGGCAGGTTTGGGCCCCTGGACCGTTAGTGTCTTGGCCGACGAGTAAACGGTTCAGGTGGCAGTTTGCTGCTGGAGCGAGATCCCGGCAGCCTGGTGTTGAGGCAGTCGATTATGACTGATACTGAGGGCGGTTATAATCAGTTGTCTCTCCAGCAGGCATGGGCCGTACACTCGAATCGATTGACTGGTTTCCTCTGTTCCTGAGCTTGAAAGTAGCCGCTCTTTCCACGATGTTCATCCTGGTAATCGGCACTGGGCTTGCTTATCTGCTTTCCCATCGAGAGTTCCGCGGCAAGAGCTTACTCGATTCAGCCATCACCCTGCCGCTAGTGCTGCCCCCCACTGTGCTTGGCTACTATTTGCTGGTCGTAGTCGGCCGGGAGACGGGTTTGGGCCGGCTCTATGAGTGGCTCTTCGGGACTCCGCTTGTGTTCACATGGCAGGCTGCGGTAGTTGCCGCAATCGTTCATTCGGCTCCCATCTACATTAAAGGTGCGCGCGTGCTGCTGGAGAACGTCGATTACCGTTACGAGTGGGCGGCGCGAAGCCTGGGCGCTTCAGAATGGCGCACCTTTTGGCGCATCACTTTGCCTCTCGCCCGCCGGGGACTTTCGGCTCTGGGCAGCCTTAGCTTCGCCCGCGCTCTGGGAGATTTCGGCATCACTATCATGGTCGCCGGAAACTTCCCCGGCCGCACCCAAACTGTCTCGGTCGCTATCTACGAGGCAGTTGAATCAGGTGATGGGCGCCTAGCTCGTATTCTTGTCCTGGTGGTCTCTGCCGTTGCGCTTGCCTTTCTGTGGCCCGGCAGCTATCTGCAGCGCACTTCTCGAATGAGCAGCGGCTCGTGACCGGAGTCGTTGCCGATTTCAAAAAAACTCTACCGGCTACGCGCGACTCTCCTCCCTTCGACCTTGACGTTCATCTGACAGCACCGGCCGGCACCACCGTTCTTTTCGGTCCGAGCGGGTCAGGCAAAACACTGACGCTCAATTGCCTCGCCGGCTTTGTCCGGCCAGATAGTGGTCGCATTTTGCTCGACAACCGAATCCACTTTGACGCAGCAGGGAGGGTCAACCTGCCGCCCCATCTCCGCCGTTGCGGATACATTTTTCAGGACCACGCGCTCTTCCCGCACATGACAGTCCGACAGAACCTGACCTTTGCTGCTGACGGCACGTTTGATCGTAAAGAGAGCGCACTGGGTCGCCGCCGTCGAATAGCTGACATGCTCGACAGCTTTGAACTAGCCGGCTTAGCTAGCCAGAAGCCCGGGCAGCTGTCAGGCGGCCAGAGGCAACGCGCTGCCTTAGCCCGTGTGTTGTTAAGCGAGCCTCGGTTACTTCTTCTGGACGAACCTACGCGCGGGCTCGACAGCCGCCTTCGCGACTCTTTTTACTCTCTCCTGCAAAGCACGCAGGGACGGCTGAACGCGCCAGTTATTCTCATCACGCATGACATCAACGAATGCCTGCGCCTGGCCAATAACCTTTGCCTGTTGGAGGCTGGCCGTGTTCTGCAAAATGGACCCCTCCACTCGGTTCTGCAAAAGCCGGCTACGGTGGAAGTGGCCAAGTCTCTCGGCCTGTACATCCTCCTGCCGGCTGAGATTCGCGCGCTCGATCCTGGAAGGCGAACCAGTCGTCTCCGCGTACTCGACACCGACATTGATGGCCCGTACCTACCAGGCCATCTGCTGGGTGACCGTTGCACTCTGTGCGTCAGGCAGTCGGCCGCCGTAGTGCTTGCGTCCAACTCAACGGAGAACGCCTTGACCCTCCGAGTTTTGGGGAGCTATCAATCATCACAGGGCGTACGCCTCGAATGTGAGAATGACGTCCGTCTCGCCGTTACGCCTCAACAGTGGGAACAGGTAAGAGAGAATGATCGCCTGAGAGTTTATCTGCCGCCGGACGCGATTAGCTTTCTCAGCTGAGT
>CALMAV010000138.1:7960-11375 GCA_937859895.1 uncultured Bryobacterales bacterium
CTACTACATAACGGACCGAAGTGCTGTCGGCGGTTTCCGGCCCTTGCTCGACATCATCCGCGATCAAATGGCCATTGGAGTTGATTACATTCAGATTCGGGAGAAGGATGTCAGCGCCCGGGCTCTCTTCGAGTTCACCCTTGCTGTACTCGAAGCTCGAAATGATATCTCTCCGTTGCCCATTCCAACTCGAATTTTAATCAACACCCGTGCCGACGTCGCGCTCGCAACCGGTGCTGATGGCGTTCACCTTCCTGCGCAGGCGCCTTCCGTCACCCTGCCTGGACTATTGGTGGCTCGCTCCTGCCACACGCTCGGCGAAGTAAGAGATGCTCACGCCGACCTGGTTACTTTCGGGCCTGTCTTCAACACACCACATAAGGGCTTTGGCCAGGGTTTAGATCAGCTCCATGCTGCTAGTCTGTTCGGCAAAACGCTTTTCGCACTAGGCGGCGTTACGTGGGAAAACGCCGAATCCTGCATTGCTGCCGGCGCGGTTGGCATCAGCGGAATCCGCCTGTTTCAGCAGCCGGAGCTGTAAAACTTCCCCTCGCGTACACTTGAATTATCTGCCCAAATTATTGCTTCGAGTCGCGGCTTGCGCGATTGCTTCCTGCTCCTTTGCCCTTAGCCAGAAGCAGCCTGTTGACCCTTCCCGACCGCTCATCCCTCCCAAGCCGGGGATTCTAGCCAACACTCTCACCGGAGAGAGATTAACAGTTCCGAAGAAGTTCGAGCAACGTATCATCCAGCAGTTCGGCTGGCGCGGTTTCGTGGGTGCTGCGATTGGAGGCGGCATCGGGCAAGGCTTCAATACGCCGAAAGAGTGGGGCCAGAGTTGGAGCGGCTTCGGTCAGCGTTACGCCTCTAGCTATGGCGTCGGTCTTTCCAATCAAACATTTACGTTCGGTATGGAATCGATCTTGCATGAAGATCCTCGCTACTTCCCTTCTTCCCAAAAGGGCTTCCAACGACGTTTTCGGAACGTGCTGGTGCAATCCTTGGTCGCCAAAAACGACGATGGTCACGCCACTCTTGCTTACGCTCGTTTTGCTGGTGCGTTCGGAGCAGGCTTTCTGGCTAACACCTGGCAACCGAAGAGCACCAACAGCGTTGGCGACGCTTTCGAACGTGGCGCTCTCATCCTTGCCGCCAATGCCACTGTCAACTTGATTCAGGAATTCTTGCCCTTCACCCGTAACAGCTATTTCCGCCGCCGTCCGTAAGCAGCCTGAACTGCGCATCAGGCCGGCAAGATTAGTGCCCACTCCAATGGGCGGCTCTCGATACGCTATCGGTGGAACTATGGGGCTTCTCCCACGTATTCTCTTCGGAGTCCTTCGTGTATGGTTATTCTCGCGCTCTTGTTGCTGAAATCCTGCAGTTTCGACATTGGGGAGACACTTCACCCCACTTCCGCCGACATCATGCATCGAGTTGCCGTCAATCAGGACAGGGAGCAAAAGGCTCGCAACCTCTTTGTCTACGACCAGAAGGTGCACCGGACAATCCGAAACAAAGGTGGCAAGCTTCTGCGAGAAGAGTTTTGGACCTACGCCGTCACTCCGGGACCGAGGGGAACAGAGAAGACGCTCCGCTCCGTAAAGGGCCGTTACTTGAAAGACGGTACTTATCTTCCGTTCGAGGGCGAACCAGTACCGGAGGCCGAAGGAGTGAGCGTAAACTTCGATGATAGTTCTGACAATCCAAATCGGGACGGCTTAGACAAGGATCTATTTCCGCTGACCACCGAGGAACAGACAAAGTACTCATTCGAAAAGGTGGGCGAGCAGGTTGTAAAAGGACGGCCCGCTTATCGCATTCAGTTCCGGCCGCTTGATCGTCATGATTACAGATGGACCGGCGAAGCCTTGATCGACAAGGAAGAGTTTCAGCCAGTAACGGTCTACACCAGACTCTCCCGTAAGCTGCCTTTTGCAGTACGTACTCTGCTCGGCACCGACGTGCCAGGCTTTGGAGTTAACATTCAATACACTCGAGTGGACAAAGATCTCTGGTTTCCTGCGAGCTACGGAACGGAGTTTGCTCTGCATGCTCTCTTCTTTATCAACCGCACGTTTACAGAATCTATGGAGAACACTAACTTCCGCCGCGCCACTGTGGATAGCAGCATCCACTTCGAGGACACTCCTGATAAGTAAGCTCCGGAGTTGTAGAAATCCCAACTAGGGCTTCCCGTTTGCAAACCGAGGAACATTTGGCGTCCACCCCCGCGAAACGAACTCGCGTAGCAGATTTACAACTGCTCCACTCCCTGTGATAATCAACCCATTCCTGAAAGTGAGACCAGCTTGCCGGTCGCCGGGCGATCGATAAAATGTTTGAGATCCCCGCCGCCGCGAAACTTCCCAATACATGGGAGTAGTTCGGCTCCAATTGTCCGTTATCGCCTCTGCAGACCACCGTCGATACCAAAGCGTACAGCAGTCGCGTGCGGACGCTCCCCGAGCCTCGGTAGTAGTATCGCGGATCCTGGTGCAAGAGCGTCGGAAAGACTGCACTTCCTAACATTCTCGCCGACACAGTATCCGCGTAGGCCGATCCAAACCGTTTCGCATAGCCCGCCGCACCCTGGCCATATCCCGGAAATGTCTTGTGACTCTGCTCCACACCGGCAATCCCACCCACTATCAGAAAAGCGACCGGGTCTACAACCGTCCGTACTGCCATGTCAAACTTCTGCTTTGGCCTTATCGGGGCTGCATTCCAGATGTAGCTCGTAAAGTAGTTCGGTAGAAGCCCTATGATGCGTTGCTGCTCCGCTTCCTTTACCTGCTCCTGCGCCACTTCGCTCAGTGTTGCCGTTACATCAACTGCCGTATTTTTAGGGAGAATGCGAAGAGCGATGGCAGGCAGTTCGCGTCTTTCACCCGCACTAACTACCACGATCGCCGAAGCAAACGGTTCGAAACCAGCTGCGTAAATGCTGAGCTGATACGACCCCGGCGCTAGGTCAGCAAACCTAAAGACGCCCTTATCGTCCGCCGTCATCTCGCCTGTAACAACATGGTCATGCCCAATGACCGCTACTTGGGCACCTGCAATGACGGATCCTTGGGTGTCTTGAACCGTTCCTGAGATGCTGCCAGGCAGTTCGCGAGATTTCTCGCCACCCGCAGCTTGAAGCATTGAGTCGCTGGCGGAGACAGACGGCAACTGCTGAGCATCGAGAGTAGGCGGCGCGTTAAGGAGGAGAACTGCTACCAGCCCATTTAGAGCCATTTTGCTCCAAGAAAACGCTATCGCAAAAACAACTGGAAGAGTTCTCTCTTGCATAACTGTCCGAAGCCCAATAGTAAGCCTTCCGAAGCCGCGTGCGCAGGGCAACTCATGATTTCAAATCGTTCTTTGATCGAAGGCCTTGCGGGCAGCCTCAACATCTTGTCTCCGCAAC
>CALMAV010000138.1:11385-13249 GCA_937859895.1 uncultured Bryobacterales bacterium
GACCGGACGTAACGCGTCACGCCCCAGTTCGGTCAGTTCGTATCGACCCGCGGTGGAATGCTTGGAGTAAAGTGCCGCGTCAGATATTCATCCCGCTCCAGACCGTGCAGGGTGGTTGTCAGCACCTTCTGAGAGATCGATCCATCGGAAGACAGGTCCAAACGCGTGACAGGCTCTCCTTCTTCGCCGCTGATTTGCTGGAGGATAAGGGCTGGAAGGAGGCCATTGGCAAATCAGATTATCTCCTTCATGTAGCTTCCCCCATGCCGGTTGGCGAATACCAAAAGACCGATATTATCCGTCCCGCCCGGGAAGGGACACGGCGCATTCTCCAAGCAGCCTTGAATGCGGGCGTGCCACGGGTTGTCATCACCTCGTCCACAGAAGCTTGTACGCCGGAGGACAACGGCAGCGGCATTCCTACAGACGAGACAATCTGGACGGATTTAACTGGGCCAAACGTAGGCGACTACACGAAAGCAAAGACACTTGCCGAACAGGATGCCTGGGCATTCATGAAGCGGCAAAAGAGCGGAATGACGCTTACGACGATTCTCCCTGGAATGGTGCAGGGTCCGGTTCTTGGGCCGGACTACTCGGGCTCGGTGGAGCTTATTACACGCTTGCTCAATGGCAAGGTTCCTCGCTACCCGAACATTGGCTTCACCACTGTCCATGTTCGAAACCTGGCCGATCTACATATCCGCGCTATGGAATCCGATGCTGCCGCGGACGAACGATTTATTGGAGCAGGCCAGTTTCTCTGGCTGGCCGAAATGGCGCACATCTTGCGCGAGCGTCTCGGGGCCAAGGCGAGAAAGGTTCCTACGCAGCCTATTCCAGATTGGGTTGTACGACTGCTCGCGTATGTAAGCGCTGATCTGTGCTTGATAGCACCTAATCTGAGGAGGCGGGCGCAAGTTCTCGGCGGGGAAGGCCGCTACCGTGCTCGGGTGGCATACACCTCCAGCCGCAGACCTTATCATCGAAACCGCTGAAAGCCTTCTCAGCCAGGGCTTGGCGTAATGTAACTACCCGCGTTGTAGTGCAGGTTTCCGGGTGTCGGCTTCTTCTTAGACGGGCATCGGTTTAGGGGCGTGCAACTCCTGCAGACTCCATACTCGAACCGGGTCGCGCCTTCGCGAGACGATCGCTTCGGCCGCAGCTCTCGCGCCGCTCATGGTCGTGATACAGGCGATCCGGTAAGTAACCGCGTTGCGCCGAATAATCTGCTCATCCGGAAACGAGTGGCTGCCCGTAGTGGTGTAAATTACCAGGTTCAGCTTTCCGGCCTTCAGCCAGTCAACAGCATTGGGCCGCCCCTCATTCACCTTGAAAACGGTCTTGCAAGGGATGCCGGCTGCTCGTAAGACAGTCGCCGTACCGCGGGTAGCAAAAATCTCAAATCCAAACTCGTGAAAGCGCGCCGCCACCGCCACCGCAGCAGGCTTGTCACGATCATTGACGCTGATGAACAACGCCCCATGATCAGGGATCGGCGTTCCAGCCGCCAGTTGCGCCTTCCCAAAGGCTTCGCCAAAACTTTCGCCTACACCCATCACTTCGCCGGTGGATCGCATCTCCGGCCCCAGCGCCGGATCCACTCCCGGAAACTTCGCAAACGGAAACACCGGGCTCTTTACAAAGTAGCTGGGAACTTGGAGAACGCCGTTTGTCACCCCTTGCGTCAGGTGTGCCAATTCCGGCAGCTTCTTGCCCAGCATCAGGCCCACCGCAATCTTAGGCAGCGGCACACCAGTGGCCTTGCTGACGAAGGGCACTGTGCGCGAAGCTCGCGGGTTCACTTCGAGTACGTAAACGTTCTTGCCCTTCAGCGCGTACTGGACGTTCATCAGGCCTATTA
>CALMAV010000139.1 GCA_937859895.1 uncultured Bryobacterales bacterium
GGATGAGGTTGGGCGCGGATGCCTCTTCGGACCAGTTGTAGCGGCAGCCGTAGTGCTTGATCCCGACCGGCCCATTCGTGGATTATGTGACAGCAAAATTATCGACGCTCCTGAGCGAGAGCGCCTTGCCAAGCACATCAAAGCGCGCAGCCAAGCGTGGGCCGTCGGGGCTGCCGACGTGTTCGAGATCGATCAGATCAATATTTATCAGGCCTCACGCCTAGCCATGCAACGCGCTGTTCAGGCCCTACGGGTGCAGCCCGACTATCTTTTGATTGATGCCCTGCGCCTGGATCTGCCCGCAAAGCAGAGGCCACTCATAGGCGGCGATGCTCGTTGTCGCGCCATTGCTGCCGCCTCCATCATTGCGAAGGTTCATCGGGATGCTTGCTTAGCTCATTGGCACCAAGTCTTCCCCGAGTACAATCTTCAATCGAACAAAGGCTATTCAACGCCCGATCACCGCCGTGCTCTTCGCAAGCATGGCCCGACTCTCCTCCATCGTTGGAGCTTTGCGCCCGTACGAGACAGCAGTCCTGACGCGCATTGGGTTGGTTACTTGAACCATGTTCCTGTGCAGGAAGAGTTACCGCTGGCAGGAACTCCTGCGTGAGCACTTCACCCCGAACCTCTTCGGTCCCCCAGGACCAGACACATGGCTTCGTGAAGTGGCACCGGCGCATCCTAGGCTTTTGCCTGGTGATCTTTGCCTCTGAACTGGGCGTTTTTCTACTGGTTTTTCCTTGGCAGTCTAACTGGGGGCAAAGCTGGATTCCTCTGCACGTTTCCAAACTGGCCGATTTGTGGATGAGCCGCTACTTCCGCGGAGCATTAAGTGGTCTGGGCTTGTTGAACCTGTATGTGTCATTCAGTGAACTAATTAGGCAGATCCGACAAAGCTTCCGACCGCCTGGATAAGTTGTGAGAAAGCGGAATACTGGCTGTTGCCGGCTAAGAGTTCGAGATTTGCATCAGAGTCTCGGGCCTAAACCGAATCGACGGCCGAGCCTTATCCACTTAGCCTTTCTAATTAGTTCCCGCTCCTTGCCGGCGGTTCCCGCAAGTTCAGCCGCTTCGTTCAGCTCTCGCTCTAATTTAAGCGTTTTTCTTTCGAGGATGTCTGACCAAGCGGTAAGGCTATCGAGTTCGTGATACAGATGCCGTACCTTTTCTTGAGTTACCTCGCTTGTATTTATCTCTATCGAATCTTCCTTATCCTTTGATAGCTCGCCAGACTTAGTGGCCACACAGGGAAGAGACCAACAATCAGTAAGGACGATTCCGTACTCGAGATATGACGAACTAACGAATTCAACATCTAAGTGAGCAGCCCTAAAGTTCTCTTCCAGACTTGGCCTGGAGAATAACCGCATCTCGAGAGTATCCCCCGCTCCTCCATGGAAGCTAAAGGTGCTGAACGCTTCTAAAGCTCCACTTCTGGTGCGGTTTAGTAGGATTTTCGAGTCGTGCCAGTCAATAATGCTCCATTCGTACAAGTTGGCAAAATGTTCTACGGTGTAACCGCGAGGTCTCCAAGGAGTCGAGAACAAAACTACCCCGCCGGGTTTAAGCAGCCTGTTTAGGTTGTCAAAGGCAGGCTGCACTGGATAGGGAATATGCTCGAAAACCTCTGAAGCGATGATGAAATCAAGAGAGCTAGGCGAATTAGCTGTTAAATTCTTGATATCTAACTTTGGTTCACAGTGATAGAAGGTATTTAGATATCCAAGTCGCTTGGCGAGTTCTATTGAATAGAGCGGTTCATCACTAAGTCCGATCCCTTTGATACTCGGTAAGTAAGGGAAGTTCTCAAGCAACAATGATTTGCCAAAGAGACATGTCGAAAGACTATGGATGATCCAACGAAAGCGAACGGACGACTGACACTTAGAGCAAGATTTTGCGTCACGCTGGAGGGTGTTGATTTCAACAATGTTACTTTGGCCGCAGATGTTACAGGTGAAGGCAAGGTTCGGGTTCGTCATTCTGAGTGGCGCCTAATCTGCTGATTATCCCGTCCTGATTCGAATGATTCCGCCGAGAGTGTTTTGTAACTGCCGATGCTCTTCAAAGGTGCCGTGCTGCTTATATACTGCGAATAGTTGGAACAGATGAGACTGCCGAAAGGATCCGTCGATGAAGCAACTTCTACAACTGCTCTGCGTGTTCACCACCGCAGCTGCGATCTGGCTAGGCGTGATGGAGAATGTTCTGAGGCATTCGGGCTACGCGGAGCGGTCGGTTATAGCCGCTAGCATCGCGCTTCAGAGCTTAGCCACCCTGCTGTACTTTCGGTTGCGAGAACGTTCAGGTCTTCGCAATTTAGTTGTGCTGGGCGCTGTCGCTATTGCGGTTCTAGGTGGTTCGGCTTTGGGAAGGATCTTACAATCTCCACACTTCGAAGGCTTTGTGCTCATCATCGCTGCTGCCTTGCTACTGCAGGCTGGGCTTACCCTGGCGACACTACTTCCCGGACAGCACAAGGAAAGTGCCGCTTAAGCTGAGACCGTCGCTGACCGCCTCACCACCAAACTTAGACGAGTGAGCTAGGCTTGCGCGCGATTACACAGTAGTCGCTGGTAGGCCACTTGCCTGGAGTCTCTTCGATTGTGAAGCCGGCAGCCTTCAACTCTTTAACGACAATGTCCCTCTCAACTCCATGCCCATGGTGACCCGGCGGAAGATTCTCTACCGGAGATAACCAACGGTTTGGTGGAAAATCAATCACTGCTTCTAAATCGGAATCGCCGGTTGCGGTAGAAAGTTCCGGTGCAACTAGGAGTCCGACCGATAAGAGCAGGGCACGTATAGCGGCAGTGACCCTAAAAGCAGGCACCTTCGATCTCACTTGACTTCTCCGCGCAGCAGCCCAACACCTAGTAATCTGCAGTCTCGCAAGTCCAGATTCGATGGGGAGCGAGACCGCCCCACTATGATGTAAACAAAAGCACCACTTACAGAACGTTCGTCGACCAGTTCTCAAGAATCGACTTGACCTTTTGGCAGAATTGGTCAGCTAGTGCGCCGTCAATCAGACGATGGTCAAAGCTCAGGGCCAGATGAGCTTGCGAGCGGATGGCAATTGCATCGCCTTCTACTACCGCCGCAACCTTCTCCACTGCGCCCACACCGAGTATGGCCACTTGTGGCTGGTTGATTACCGGCGTCGCAAAGATGCTGCCGAAGCTCCCAAAGTTCGTAATAGAGAACGTACCGCCGGCTACTTCTTCGGGCTTTAACTGGCATGAGCGAGCACGTGTGGCGAGGTCCACAATCGAGCGCTGTAAGCCGGCAACATTCTTCTCGTCGGCATTGCGAATCACAGGAACGATCAACCCGCCTTCCAGTGCCACAGCAATACCAAGATTGATCTCGCGATGGTAAACAATATTCTTTCCGTCAACCGATGCATTGAAGATGCGGAATGCATGCAGAGCTTCCACCGTCGCTTGCGCTACAAAGGGCAGAAAGGTCAGCGAGAAACCGTTGCGTGCCTGGAACTCGGCTTTCGACCGGTCGCGCAGCTTGGCGATCTTCGTCATGTCGACCCGATGCACGGTGGTGACATGAGCTGATGTCCGCTGGCTCATGATCATGTGCTCGGCAATTTTCTGCCGCATGGTGGTCATGGGCTCGACCGAAGTACGAGCGGCTTCCGCTAACGGCATGGGAGCAGCAGGCTGCGG
>CALMAV010000140.1:0-1611 GCA_937859895.1 uncultured Bryobacterales bacterium
GTATACGTCGACTGTGCGGTCGGTCACAGCTCGGTCATGGCCCCAAACCGCATCCAGCAATTGCTCGCGGCTAAATACTACACCCGGGCGGCTCATCAGAAACTCAAGAAGTCGGAACTCGGTCGCTGTAAGTGTGAGTGCATTTCCTCCTAGTCGAGCCTCACAGCGGCTTCGATCTAATTCCAGCGTCGCTGCCTTCAGGACACGAGTAGCGGTGGTCTGCCCACGAAACTGAATCTTAATCCGCGCAATCAATTCCCGCACGAAAAACGGTTTGACGATGTAATCATTGGCCCCTAATTCCAGGCCGACAATGCGATCGGTTTCCGAAGCACGCGCAGTCAGAAAGATGACCGGAATGTGAGCCAGCTCCGGATGTTGTCGAACCGCTTTGCAGATCTCCAAGCCGTCTGAATCGGGTAGCATAATGTCCAGCAAGATCAAATCTGGACGTTCCCGTCTAAATAGGTCAATTACACCCCTGCCCGTTTGCGCACCAACAACCGAGAAGGATTCCTTTTCGAGGTTGTACTTTACCAGCGCGTACAAATCGGCGTCGTCTTCAACCAGGGCAATTTTTCTCATATTTGAAAAGTTCTCAAGGACAGAGTAACGGGACTTGTGTTACACCAGCGTAACAAATTTGTGAATTACAGAATAGAGACACAAATCTACGTAGGCCATGGGACTCCTGGGCTTTAGAAAGCCTGGAAAATCCATTGTCGAAGCTGAACACCCTGGGTCATTCACCGGCGGTAAGCTAAAGAAAACGGTGCAATATGATCCGCGATAGAAAAAGCTCGGGCAATTCGCGTAGAACCGGCGCCAGGTCGCTTTGGACTGCCGGATTAGCATTGATCCTTGTGGTGCTCATTATTCTTCATCTGAATGGCGGCTTAGAATCTTCTGCCTACCCCAAAGTTGCTATCGGCCTTGCCGTTCTGTTTTTGGTTAGTCGCCAGGTAAGTCGCCGGACGCGTGGCAAACGTCTGCGCGCTGCCGAGCCAGATCCGCAGTCGCAGCTTCATCTGGATTGAAGCATGAGCAAAACCTTGCCCCAGTCGGCTGAAGACGAGTTCGATACAACCCGCCTGTTTCCACGCCGGACAGCTGCCTTCCTTAATCTCTGGTATCGCTCTTACGACGAAGCCAAAGCTGCTCTGAGGGAGCACCCCGATCGCTTTCTTTTTCCCTATCGAACCCAGTTTGTAGTTTGCGAAGGCAGCATGCTCGAGTTTCTAACTATTGATACAAACGATCCGGATTGGGGCCGCATCGACCATGACTGGTTGAGCCCCGATGATCCTGCAGCGCACGCTCGACTGGCGCTCCGTCTCCGGCTGTTGCTGACTGAGCCTGCAATGGCACTGCCGCAACCTGCCCGGCACGGCAGTATGCGGAGGCCGTAGCTGTTACCATCGAATGTTTATGAAGGGCATTGTCTTAGCCGGCGGCACAGGAAGCCGACTCTTTCCACTCACTAAGATCACCAACAAACATCTGCTGCCGATTTACGACAAGCCGATGATCTACTACCCAATTCAGGCGCTGGTGGAAGCCGGTATTCGCGACTTACTAATTGTAACGGGAGGGCGTAACTCAGGTGATTTT
>CALMAV010000140.1:1621-3028 GCA_937859895.1 uncultured Bryobacterales bacterium
ATTTTCTTCGGTTACTAGCGAACGGAAAAGAGTTTGGTCTGAAGCATATTAACTACGCTTATCAGGAAGGTGAAGGCGGTATTGCTGAAGCATTGGCGCTAGCCGAGCACTTTGCAGAGGGCAGCCGGATCTGTGTTGTACTGGGCGACAACATTATTGAAGGCTCCATTGCCCAAGCAGTTAGCGACTTTAAACGTCAGGAGCGCGGGGCTAAAATCTTGTTAAAACAGGTTCACGACGCAGAGCGCTTTGGCGTAGCCGAGATAGAAGGCGATCGCATCATTGGAATAGAAGAAAAGCCGGCTAAGCCGAAGTCTAATTATGCGGTTACCGGTATATATATGTACGACGAGAGTGTCTTTGCGAAAACCCGTAATCTGAAGCCGTCGGCCCGTGGTGAGTTGGAAATTACTGATGTGAACAACGCCTATATCAACGAAGGCACAATGTCGTTTAACTATCTCGAAGGCTGGTGGACGGATGCTGGGACGTTTGAGTCACTCCTACGTGCGGCAAACCTGGTAAGGAAGACCAAACCTGAGACTAAAGGCGCTCCGGTACTTGCGGGAGGGATGGACGAATGACCGCCTCCGCTCTCGGCGTTCTGGAGACCGGTGCTGAAATTGTGATTCCTACTTGTGCGCCTGGAATCGGTAAAGTCATCTTATCGCCCGCGTCCCCTGACTTGATTGCAGACGTACAAATTAAGCCGTTCCCGGTATGGCCTGATGATCGCGGATACTTTCTGGAAGTTGCACGATTGCAGGAAGGGCTGGTCGCCGACTTTCCTGTTGGCAGCACTCAAGTTTCGACAGCACTGAACTATCCCGGTATCATCAAAGCATTCCACTTTCACAAGCATCAAACTGACTTCTGGGTTCCTGCCGCGGGCTTGCTCCAGGTTGTGCTGGTTGACCTAAGGCTTGGCTCACCGAGTTACGGCTCCAAGAACACCTTATATGTCGGCGCACTTCGTCCCTGGCAATTGCTCATTCCACCCGGCGTTGCTCACGGTTACAAAGTAATCGGGGAACACCCCTCCGTGCTGGTATACATCACTAATCGGACCTACAATCCGTCCGACGAAGGCCGCATCGCATATAACGATACGGCTATTGCGTATGACTGGGAGTTGCAGCATAAATGAAGGTGGTTGTTACAGGAGGGGCCGGATTTATCGGTTCCTCTTTTATTCGCCAGGCTCTTTCCCAGAACTGGATTGAGCATGTAATCAATGTTGACAAGCTCAGTTACGCAGGCAACCTGGACAATCTAGCGTTGGTGGAAAAGCATCCCGGGTATCAATTTGCGGAAATTGATATTTGCGACCAGGCGAGAATCGCTGATTTATTCGTGAGCGAGAAGCCGGACGCGGTCGTACACCTGTCTCTTATACACATCTGACGC
>CALMAV010000141.1 GCA_937859895.1 uncultured Bryobacterales bacterium
TTCAACTCCTACGGCTGGGGCGGCAGACCGCGTTTGTAGATCAACTGGCGCAGTGACGGGATGCTCGAGTATGGGCTCTCAATCGCATCCATCATCACTGGAACGTCTTTGGCAATCGGGCTACGCAGCACTTCTCCACGCATCAATTCGCGGCACGAAATCTGGCCTTGCTGCAGTGGAATGGCGAGATACACGTCCTCATCAGAAAGAATGTGTCCTTCCGGCAGATCGCGCTTGGCATAAACGCCACGCACCAGCGAATCCAGGTACGCGATTTCCTTTTGCGGAGGCATGCGCTTCTGCGTCCCTGAAGCACCGCACATTTCCTTTGCTTTGTGGAATGCCTTGAACCAGGTATCGACCTGTTCGGGTAGCGAGCAGTACGGCGACACCGGAATACCATCCGCTTCAATATCGATGTGCCGTTCAAAGGTTCGTGCACCCTTGGCATACGCGATCAGCATCGACGTCATCCAGTCTCCGCACTCATGCGTTGAGAACCCAATGGTCTGATTCGGATATCGATTCTTGAGGTAGTCGATCTGGTTCATTTCCAGTTCGCGATCCTCCGACGGGTAGATTGATACGCAGTGATTAATCGCCAGCGGAATGCTTCGGTTCTGGAAAAAGGTAACCAGATCGTCAAGATCCTTCAGCGATGAACCGCCAGTGGAGACAATGCAGGGTTTCTTGGTCTTGGCAATCTTTTCGAGCAGGAGCCAGTCATTCAGATCAGAGCTGGCAATCTTCAAAATCGGAATGCCGAGGTCAACGCAAAGGTCAACTGAGCGTTCGTCAAAGGGCGTTGCCATCGGCGTGCACGAAGTGCTTCGAATGGTTTTCACCAGCAATGCAAAGTCATCGTCGGTCAACCGCGTATCAATTGTCTTTTTGATATACCGGATATCGGTGCGATTTCGGAACGCTTTGTGAACGAACGTATTAACGTCGCGAAACTGTAACTTTAGGGCAGCGCGAACGTTATTGAAACGGACAACCTGGGCGAAGTCATTGATGATCTTCAGGCCTCGCTCAACGCGGCCCCAATGATTGTTGGCCAGCTCCAGAACGAAAAGTTCCTCAAATATGTCGCGGTCGATCATGATATCTCCACTCTTTCTGCAAATTGTAAAAGGTCAGCTAGGTCTGCTAGCGGCAAGCACGATGGGGGAAGGCCACGGGTCTCAAAGCATCCGTAACCATGCGGAACAAGAGCAACGGAAATGCCGGCTGCTACGCCGGACTCGTAGTCCTCGAGCGTGTCTCCCACATAAAGACACATTTCCGGATTCAGCCGATGCTCCGCAACAATGCTGCGCAACATCTCTGCTTTGGACGAAAAAGGTGGTTGTCGTGAATCACGACTGACCACGCCAGTGAAGTAAGAAGCCAGTCCGAGCTCATCCAAGATGACGCGCGTCGGCAAGGCGGGCTTGTTCGTGGCTATATAAAGTGCGATGCCGGCTTGGTACAGCGTTTTGACCGTGGAGCCAGCGTTTGCATGCAGCACTGTGCGGCGCCAGCCATCCCCGTCATAACAGGAACGAAACGCCGCTTGTAGGCCGGTCAGCTGGTCTTCTGAAGGATTCGGGACAATCTGCTCAAAGATTTCGCCAATAGGCGGACCAATCAGACTTCGCAATGAACGGGTTCGCGGAGCAAGCCGCATCTGATTCAACGCGTAGTCAACCGCATACTCGATTCCCGGCAGGGAATCGATCAGCGTGCCGTCAAGATCGAAGAGAATTGCACTGTATGCCATGCGTGGGATCACTGCAAAGGCTTAATGAACAGATTGGATTTCAATTCCTCACTGTCCAGGAACGGGAACATATCCTCCAGCGCTGGAGACACAATGGTTCCATCCGGCATCTGACGGGATTTTAGACGCGGTTCGAACTCCTGCTTGGTATCAAGCATTACTTCGCAAACCGCCGGGCCGGGCGCATCCAGCAACTCCCAGACCTTGCTCATATCGTTCACGCTGGAGATACAAGCAGATGGGATTCCATAAGCTTCGGCTACCTTCACGTAGTCCGGAAGTGAGACGCCGCTCTCGGGGCCGGCCCCTATCATTAATCCGAAGAAGTTTGTTTGCGTCTGCCGTATGGAGAGATAGCCGCCGTTGTTCAGAATGATGAGCTTGACGGGCAACTGGTGATGCTTGATCGTTTGCAGTTCCTGGATATTCATCTGAACGCTGCCGTCACCTGCAAAGCAGATCACGCGCTTACCGGCTTGAGCCACCGCTGCTCCTACTGCTGCAGGGAGATCGTAGCCCATTGATGCCGAGCCGGAGTTGGAGATCAGCCGCTGACCCTTCTTCAACTTGCCTGCCTGATACGGAGTGATACAGGCAGCAGCATTTCCGCAGACCACAACATCGTCTTCATTCAGGCCCGCAAACAACATTTCAACAAAGTGATACGGATTCAGCGGCGAGATCTGCTGCCGATGCTTGTCCTGCACCACTGGGTACTTCATCACTCGTTCGCGGCACCAGGCCAGCCACTCGGTCTGCTCAGGCGTTCGCTCCCAGTCTTTCAGCTGCGCGCTCAACTCCGTCAGGAAAGGCTTCAAGTCGCTGACAATCGGCATGTCCGGCTTTACAAATGGTTTGGAAAGCTCAGCTGGATCGATGTCTACCTGGATCTTGAATGCTTCGCGTGCAAACGAAGCCCAATTGTAGCTCACCTGGCGGATATTTAGGCGCGAGCCGAGAATAAGCAGCACGTCTGAATTTTGTACGGTGAAGTTGCCGGCACGCTCACCAATTGTGCCCGGCCGGCCACAGAACAATTCGTCATCCGAAGCAATCAGATCGTGTGTCCAGGCCGTGGTCACCGGCACCTGCAATTGACGAATTACCTGCTCGAACTCAGACAACGCGTAAGCAGCGCGAACGCCCGTTCCGGCCAATACAACCGGCCGTTTCGCGCTCTTCAGACGCTGCACAACTTCTTGCACCGACCGCTTCAAAGCTTTCGGATCAGCTATGGCCTCTTCTTGTGAGGCCTCGTAGCCCGGCAGTTCATCCGGTTCGATTTTACTTGATTGGACATCTACGGGAATATCAAGCCAGCAAGGACCGGGTCGGCCCGTATTTGCCAGGTGAAACGCCTTTTCGAGCTCATACCGAATACGCTTCGGGTCGCTCACCAGCGCGGCGTACTTGGTAATTCCGCCCACCATGCGCACAATGTCAACTTCCTGGTCGCCTAACTGCCGGATGCCTTCCATCTTCAGCACGGGTGCGCATGTCTCGCGCTTTACCTGACCGGATAGAATTAACATCGGAACAGAGTCGGTAAAGGCGCCAAAAACACCGTTTAGCGCATTTACGCCGCCGGGTCCAGTCGTTACATTAAGGACGCCGACCTGGCCCGTAACGCGCGCGTAACACTCTGCTGCCATGGCGGAAGCCTGTTCATGGTGGCTGCAGATGTAGTGAAAGCTCCCCTGCCGACCAATAGAGTCGTTGAGGTGCATGGCTCCCCCGCCTGTCACCAGAAACACATGCTTAACGCCGTGATCAGCGAGAAACCCGAAAATATAGTCTGAAACTTTAACCATCCAATACTCTGAACTTGCCGTTTGAGTTCCAGCCAAGCTCTTTCGAGGTTCACTCAGTTGTGAGCGAATGTCAAACCAGGCGCTCCCCAGACAAACCTACAGCTACAGATACTAAACAGAACCTAGCTGCAAAGTATAAGACAGCCAGGTGAATATCAGGTAAATCGAGCTAATAAATTTACCCAATTAGACAAATTGCCTCATCTAACAAGCTGATTCGACTGCCTTGAGTATAGCGAAACTGCCGGTATTTTGCCCGCAAATGGAGATTTCATTGTACCGGTACACAGCGCCCTGACAGTTGAAGGGACGGGTCCGGTAGCATTTCGGGGCGCTATTCTTTTGAGGGCACGCCTATCAGAGCAATTGCTGCACCCATGAGAGCAACGTTCTTCGCGAACTGAATCTGGTCGGCCTGCTTCTGCCCGGGATCTTGCACATTCCAGAAATCGTGCATCTTAGCCGATGCAACAGCAAGGAAACCGGCTGCGCCTAAAGCGGCTGCTTTTTGTGCAACACCAAGCACCAGGCCAGCACCGGTCGCCGTGAGTAGGACGCCACTGCCTAGAACGCTCAGGTGTGGGTACGGCATCTTCTTGGCGGCTGCATATCCCTCAAATGCCGCCGCGTTCCTTAGATGGTTGACGCCGTTGTAAAGGAAGAAGCCTCCCAAAATGGCTCTCCCTGCTCCGTAAAGCAATCGCATTTCTAATCAGCTCCTCTTCAATCACTAAATCGCGCCGTCCAATTGTCTCAGAGCAGGGGACCATTGCCTACTCGAAGGGTGTTCCAGGTCCCCCCTCTCAAGCCAGAATGTAGGCAGCTAAGGTCGGAGAGAAGACGTGTATGCCGCAATGTCCAACATGTCCTCTTGACTCAGGCCTTTGACTACCGACTTCATCAGCTCGGTCCAGGTGCCATGTCGAGTACCTTGCTGCATATCGTATAGCTGCCTGACTAAGTAGCTAGGCGAACGTCCCGCAATTCCAGGCACTGGCCCGAGCCCCTTCAAATCTGCTCCATGGCATAGACCGCAGGCGCTCGTCTTGCTGCCGGTAGTCACCAGCTGTTTGCCTCTCTCAACGCTTCTGATCGGCACGTATGCGATGAATCCAGAGTGCGGATTCCGCAGCTCTTCGGTGCCCTCAGGATCGGCTGGAACCTCGATGATCCGTTGACCAATTGGTTCTGTCCCACCACCCGGAATCGGCATATACATGCCAACCGAGGTATGAGTCTTAGGCACTGTATCGGTCTCTTTGACAGTGATCCACGGCGTCCACTTCACCGCTCCAAAGTATTCGGCCGCCTCCTGAATTTCCTGTTCCGTCATAGCTTTCGCAAAGGTGCTCATCAGGGCAGTATTCTTTTTCCTGGGATCAGCTGACCGCCGCTGCCCATCCCTGAACTCATGCATCTGCTCTACAAAATAGGAAACGGGGAAACCGGAAACGCCGGCATTTTCCGGCTTTCCTTTGCCGTTCGGGTAATGGCATAAAGCGCACGCCCAAATTGCCGGCTTACGACCCTGCGCCACCACTTTGGGCATGGCCGGATGGTCGCTTGGATACCAGTCCGCCGGGCCAAAGTGATCTTGAATCTGCGCCTCTGTGAACTCCAAAGTGCTGCCGGGTAGATGCTTCGCGCCCGTATCGACTTGCGTTGTGGCATTATGAGCAACCGCATTTGGATCTGTACCGTACGCCCAAACAGGTGGGCTTGCAGAGGCGCCGCTAGCTTTGGAGCCAATCATTGGCCCGAAGGAAACTGCAACCATTGCAAGTAAAACTCCAGGAACAATCTTCATCGTCACCTGACAATACCAACAGTCGACGAGATATTATTAGGCCCATGAAGTTTCTGAAAGCTTTTGCTGTTCTCGGCCTTTGGTTAACGTCGTTTCCGACTCTCTTTGCTCAAGAGAATGGGTGGATCAGCATGTTTGATGGAAAGACACTGGCCGGTTGGAAGGCGAATGAACATCCCGAATCCTGGAGCGTGAAAGAGGGAACGATTGTGGGCGACGGCGAGATCAGCCATCTTTTCTGGATGGCTCGCGAGTGCACAAACTGTGAGTTTAAAGCGGATGTGAAAATCAGCGATGGCGGAAACTCAGGCATGCTCTTCCGAGCCGCCTTCGGACCAGGGTTTCCGAAGGGCTATGAAGCACAGGTTAACAGCACTCATAAGGATCCGGTGCGGACCGGGAGTCTCTACGGCTTTGTGAAAATTTACGATCAGCTTGTACCCCCGGACACCTGGTTCAACCAGCACATCATTGCTCAAGGCAACCACATCATCATTGAGGTTAATGACAAGAAAGTTGTTGACTTTGTGGATGAAAAAAATACGTATACAACTGGCTATCTCGTTCTGCAACAACACAACAAAGGCAGCGTGGTTACGTTCAAGAACCTGATGATGAAGCCATTGCCATAGTATTCCAATCATTGTTGACTCTTGTTGAAGTTGTCGTTTGCAGGAGGAGGATCGATACGTTGCTCCCCCTCACATCCGAAGCGCAATTACGGGTAGCTGACCAGGTCAACCGGTATGGTAGCCGTTCCCTGGGCCGCAGCGCCTGTGTTGTTTACAACGTGATCGATGACACCATTTCCGCCAAGTGAAATCGTCAGGAGGTCGTGAAGCTTCACGCCTGGAACGTCCGGCACCTCAAAGCCGTGCGCTG
>CALMAV010000142.1 GCA_937859895.1 uncultured Bryobacterales bacterium
CTCGAATGCCGTGTCGCTGCATCAACCGTTGCACCCGCTCTTTGCCGACCCGGACGCCTTGGGCGCGCAGTTGCCGCCAGATACGCGGCCACCCATAGGCTCCGCCATGCGCTTGGTAGACGGCTCGTATGTGCACCACCAGCGCCTCGTCGCTTCGATGACGACGAACCTCCATCCGTGTCAGGCGTGCCCAATGTTCGTAGTAACCAGGGACGCTGACACCTAGCACGCGACACTGAATGCGGATCGGCCACACCTGCCGATGATCGCGGATAAAGGCGTACTTCACTTCTGTTCCTTGGCGAAGTACGCCGTCGCTTTTCCCAGGATGTCGCGCTCCATCTTCACTCGTGCCAGTTCCGCGCGTAACCGGCTGATCTCCATCTGCTCGGCACTCACTGGATTCTCCGGTGAGCCCAGCAGCTTGCCTTGCCGCTGTGCTTTGATCCAGTTGTAGAGCGTTTGCTCGACCAACTCCAAGCTCCGTGCTGCCGCCGCAATACTCTGGCCCGACTCCACCAGCCGTACCGCCTCTTGCTTAAACTCTTGCGTGTACCGTGCCCGCTTTGACTTCTCCACTCTCGTCTTCCCCTTTGCTGATTTTCAGCTATGGAATACGTTTTGCACGGGCAAGATCATTCGCATTACCTCCACAAGCTCTACTTGGACCTCTCATTTATACTGGACCCAACAACTCCGACACTGCGCAGGTTTAATGCCAAGACAAGACTATATGATCGAGACTGAGCAGGAGATTGATGGCCGTTGGATTGCCGAAATAATTGATCTTCCTGGCGTTTTGGCCTATGGCAATACGCGCGAAGAAGCTATCGCCAATGCGGAAGCTATCGCTTTCAGGGTGATTGCCGATTTGATTGAAGAGACTAAGATAGCTACTGGCCAAGTCTCTTTTGTATACACGTGAATCGATGGCCAGCCTGCAAAGCTAAGCGCGTCTATGCAGCCATTTGCCGCAATGGGTGGATAGTAAAGCAAGCCAAGGGCGGCTCACACAAGCAGATGATCCATCCTGAATACCCGGATTGGGGTGAGGTAACTTGGTCCTTTCACGATTCTGTCGAGATCGGGCCCAAAATGTTAGCCCGGATCGCCAAATCTTTCAAGCTGCTACCTGAAGATCTATAGCAGACTACAATTGAAAAATGTCCGCCACGGCAGCTCTTGATCTCCTGCGCACCAAATACGAAACCGTTATTGGTTTGGAAGTTCACGTCCAGCTCGGCACCAAAACCAAGATCTTTTGTTCCTGTCCAGTGGAGTTCGGCAGCCTTCCCAATACAAACGTCTGCCCGGTCTGTCTCGGCCTGCCGGGCGCGTTGCCGGTTATGAGCCGGCAAGCAGTAGAGTCCGCCATCAGCGCTGCAGTTGCTTTAGGCTGCCGCATTAACTCGCGCTCCCAATTTGCCCGTAAGAACTACTTTTATCCGGATCTGCCAAAGGGTTATCAGATTTCTCAATACGACCAGCCGCTGGCAGAGTTTGGATCCGTCAACATTGACATTGAAGGACAGAAGAAGCGTATCGGGGTAACTCGTGTTCACATGGAGGATGATGCCGGCAAGAGCATCCATGACGGCTTCCGGGACTCTGATCGATTCACTTACGTAGACCTGAACCGCTCCGGTACGCCGCTGATCGAAATTGTGAGCGAACCCGATATGCGCTCATCCGATGAAGCGTATGCGTACCTTACCGAAGTAAAACAGATCATGCAGTACATCGGTGTCTCGGATTGCGATATGGAGAAAGGCCAGTTGCGATGCGACGCCAACGTCAGCATTCGCCTTCGTGGAGCCGAGAAGTTTGGAACCAAGGCCGAAGTCAAGAATCTCAACTCATTCCGTTACCTTAAGATGGCGCTGAAGTATGAAGTGGAGCGCCAGACCGAGTTGATCGAGTCAGGCGGTCGAGTTGAACAAGAGTCTCGTCTTTACAATGTGGAAAGCGGCCGGACTGTGGCCATGCGCAGCAAGGAACAAGCGCACGATTATCGTTACTTTCCTGAGCCTGATCTGGTGCCGCTTCGCGTTAGCCAACACTGGCTACACCAGGTGCAATCGCGTCTACCCGAGCTGCCGGCCGCTCGACGCGAACGCTTCGTAACAGCTTATGGATTGCGCGAATACGATGCCCAGGTCTTGAGCCTGGAGCGTGCGACAGGCGACTACTTTGAGCGCGCAGTTAAGCCGAGCGGTGATGGCCGGCTCACCGCAAACTGGGTTGTTGGCGACTTGATGGGCATGCTGAAAGC
>CALMAV010000143.1 GCA_937859895.1 uncultured Bryobacterales bacterium
GGTGTGCGTTATATCGGCGGCCAATATCACACCTACGCGATAAAGGGCGATGGCGGGCCCGCAACGGAGATTGTTCCTGCGCCTTATCAACGACAGATACTTGGCCTGCTGGTGGATGAACTGGCGCCCAAGGAGTTGGCGATACCGGAATCCTTACTGGCCCAACTAACGACGGATCCCTTCAGCAGAAACAGCGAGTACGAAGGCCCTCGTTCAACTACCGCACCCGAAGAGTTTCATGTGGAAACCGGATATGCTTTCGATCATCTCTCAGCGGCGCGAACGTTGGCTGATCTGATTATTGGGCAATTGCTGAAACCTGAAACTGCCAATCGCATGATTTCGTTTGCAGATCGGCAAGAGAATGCGCTGACGCTGCCCGAGATGATCACCCGATTGACTGAGGCAACGTGGAATGCGCCCCGTGATAGCACTGCCATGGAGCGATCGTTTCGGCGTGTCACCCGCGGCGTGTTACTGGACGAATTGATGATTCTCGGAGCGAGTCCGAAGGCCAGCCCCGAGACGCGAGCTGTGGTGATTGAGCAATTGGTTCGACTGAAGGGGAAGCTGTCCGGCATGAAAGATGACGATCCGGTGACAGAAGCGACCGTACGCCAGTCGGAGCGCGATCTAACTCATTACCTCTTGAATCCAGCGACGAATGCCCGGAAATCGGCAGCTCTGCCGCAACCCGCCGGCGCTCCGCTATAGGTTGGCGTTCCGGATTTCCCGACAGGTAATTCGCTCTGTTAGCCTCTAATGGACATGCCGGAGCCAATAGGTCCGATAACAATTTTGTGGAACACAAGGGCGGGCTGGGACGAAGGCGACAGAGAAGCCGAGATCGTTAAAAGTGTTCTGGCCAAGGTTGATCCTGATTTTCAGTTCCAATCGATCAAGAAGGGCGATAACATTGGCAAGAGCTGCCGCAGCTCTGTCAATAGCGGAGCAGAGATTCTGGTGGCTGCCGGAGGCGATGGAACCATCAACGCAGTGGCTTCGGCGGCCGTAGCCACATCCAAGGCTCTTGGCGTGATTCCAGCGGGAACACTGAACCACTTTGCTCGCGATCTTGAGATCTCTCTTGATCCGGCTGAGGCGGCCGAGCAGTTCCGCACCGGGCACGAAGTGAAAGTGGATGTCGGCACCGTCAATGGACGCATTTTCATCAACAACTCAGTGCTGGGTTTGTATCCGGTGTACCGAACTGCACGCAAGTCGATAGAGTCTCATGGGCTAGGCAGTTCTCGTATAGGTCGATTCTTGTCCGTAGTGGGTGGAATACTTCAGGTGTTTTTCCGCTTGCCGCACCTGAAGCTGCGCCTCGTGCTGGACAATGAGACCAGGCAAATCAAGACGCCATTCGTTCTGATTGCAAACAACGAGCATGAACTGGAGACGTGGCGCGTAGGTCACCGGCGATCTATCAACGAGGGCCACCTTTGGGTCTACGTGATGCGCAAGTGCAGCCGCTGGGCTATGCTTCGCTACTTTGCCAACTTCCTGGTGAAACGCTTCTCCCGGCACGATGCCTTTGACGTGTATAAAGTGAAAGAAGTGCGGATTGAGAGCAAGCGTAAGGAGATCCGTGTGGGCATTGATGGCGAAGTCGTTAAGATGAGAACGCCGCTCGAGTATGCTTCCAAGCCGCAAGCTCTTCGTGTGATTGCACCGATGAACTATCTGCCTGAGGGTGGAAAAGAGCAAGGCTGATGCGGCGAGTCGTTCAGATTTCAGACTTGCATTTCGGCAACAATGACCCTTTGCTGCTGGCGCCTTTGCGCAAAGCAATTGAGCAGATTGGGCCGGATGTGCTGGTGATCTCCGGCGATTTCGTAGAACATGCGAGCGAGGGGGAGTTTATTGCTGCGCGAGACTTCATCCGAACTCTGCCAGTGCCGCAGATTCTTGTGCCAGGCAATCACGACTTACCGTTCTACAACCTAGTCTCAAGAGCAACGGTAGGACTGTCGCTTTATAAGAAATTCATTACAACCGACCTGTTGCCGCGCTTCGAGGATGATGAGATCTGTATTTTCGGAGCGAACACGTCGCGGGTTTGGCCCATCCGGGGAGGCAGTCTCAGTTCGATGCAACTGGAGCAGCTGGCGGCTGAGTTCGCGGCTGTTCCGGAGGACCGCGTTCGGCTGCTGGTGACGCATCATCCGTTCGATCTGCCTGAATCTCAAGGGCATCGCTTAATCGTCGGCCATGCTAAACGCTCCATCAACCGGCTAGCACCGTTAGTGGACATTCTGCTCGCGGGCCACATCCACCTCAGTTCCACTGGAAGCACAGCAACGCACTACAAGACTGCAGGTCACGCCATGACGTTTGTCCAGGCAGGCACGGCTGTCTCTAATCGTGATAAAGGCGAGACCAACTCATTCAACTCTCTTCTGCTGAAAGGTTCAGAAGAAGGCGGCAAGAGTTTGATTGTGGATCGTTGGACCTGGCGCAAAGACGCCACCGAGTTCTACTGCAAGTGTGCGACCGAGTATCGACTGGAGAGCGAGGGCTGGACGCGTGCAGAACGGAAAGAGCCGGTACCGGCCGATGCAGAGGTGCATGTTGAGCCGGGAGTAACAAAGAGTTAGGAGCTTACTCGCTCACGTTGTGCTTGCTGACGCGGGCTGACCACTCAGCGCCGGCCAGAATGATCAGCGTGGCCATAAAAGACCAGAGCAGAATACTGATTGATTGCACGAAGGGAGGAGTCTCCTCCATTAGTTTTGATCTCAGCCAAGGCCACGTCAGCACGTTCAGGTACTTCGAGATCTCGAGCAGGACGGAGACAGCCACAGCGGCAGGTAGAACGCGCCGTATGGGGACTCTGGTGTTTGGCAAAACGTAGAAAACCAGGAAGATCATCAGGCCGGTGATGGGTAATGCGACCAATCGCAGAACAATTGATTGCAGATCCGAGTTCCAGTAGCTGGACCCAAAGCGTGCATGAAGAAACTGCGCGTTAACCGTAGTGAAACTGACGTTCGCCAGCACGAGAATGCCGCACGCAACAATTAGGCCCAGGCTAAGGATCTGATTGCGAAGCAAACTACGATTCTTCTTAACGTGCCAAATGCGGTTCAGAGCCACCTCGAGTGGAACGAAGATCCCGTTAGCTGCAAAAAGCAGAATGAAGAGTGAGAGCCAACTAAAGCGATGAGAAGCCGCCGTTAGCAGGTAGTAGCGAAAGTTGACTCCGAAGCTTTCAGGGAAGTAAGTGTTCAGGGTCTGCAGAATTATATCCACGGCAGCGCGCCAGTGCAGGAACGAACGACACAAGCTGATGATGACGACCAGGAAAGGGAAGAACGACATCAGAATATTCGCTGCGACAGCAAACGCATAAACGTGTACCTCTGTCTGCATCAGAAAGAGCAACGACGACCAGATACCTTGCCGGAGCGTAGCCCAAGACCGCACCGGTGACTGGGAATCGAGTTGAGTAAGTGTGAGCGAGGAAGATGTGCCGATGACGAGCCTATTTCTTGCCGAGATCTTTCACGGCGGACAAGTCATAGTCGCCTGAATCATAAGCGTTCACGGTGGCTTGAATCTGTTCACCTATACGAAGAGAATCGAACTCAGACTTGGACGCAATGGGGTAGCTCATCGTCATGGCTTCCATGTAGTCGGGAATGGCCGCAGCATTGACAGAAGCAGTCCGATCCTTGCTGTTTAAGGAGAGGACTTTACCAGTCAGAGTGTAATGCTTAGCGGGGCCTTTAACCGCAGGTTTTTGGCTACAAGAAGTGCACACTAGAAGCAATAAGGTGGCTATAGCGGACGGTCTCGACATCTCTTACAAGGTAACTGGTGTGGCTATAGTGCGTGAAATCTCTATCTATTACGGCGGTCGGAGATACAATGCAGGGCAATCCTGAAAGAGGTAATTGCAATGAGTAACCTTGGAGCTGCAAGCATCCGACCGGGCAGTGAAGTCGCCGCAGGCAATAGTGTGTCGGGTCTATTCAGCTTTCTAATTGATCCATCCCGCGCGGCGCGGCAAGTCTTCCAAAAGTGGTTCTGGGTCACGCCGTGGATTCTCTTTGCAGTGGTTTCGCTCATATCGGCGTTCCTCATCATGCCTGTATTCCAACATATGCTCGAGGTTGCGCCGCCTCCGCCTGGCCAGGATCCTGGCGCCTACGAGGCGAGCAAGCCGGTGATTCTAAAATTTACAACCATGATCTCTTACCTTGCACCCCTGACAACTTTGCTTCTTTTCTGTATTCAGGCAGGTTTGATGACCGTGATGACCTCTGTACTGTCAATACCTGAGGTGCCCCCGTTAGCGGTTCCGTTTGCTACAAGAGTTTTCCCATCATAGT
>CALMAV010000144.1:0-3606 GCA_937859895.1 uncultured Bryobacterales bacterium
TGCTTGACCTGGGCTGTGGAGCTGGACAGACTCTAATCGCTGCGTATCCCCATCGCACAGCATACGGATTGGATATCGACTTTACTGCACTTGAGCTCGGCCGGACGTTAACTCGTGATGTCAGGTTTTGCTGCGGCCGGGCGGAGGCACTTCCCTATCGGGAGGACACATTCGATATGGTGATTGCACGCGTCTCGCTTGCCTACACCAACATTGACAAAACTCTGTTTGAGGCCCGGCGGGTGCTGAAGCCCAGCGGCCGCCTTTGGCTTACGCTTCATACTTGGCGGACTCCCTGGGAAATGGCGAAGCGGAGTAACTGGCGGGGGAAACTTTTCTTCTCCTATATCGTCGCGAATAGCTTGCTATTTCATCTAACGCCGAAGCAGTTTTCGTTTCTGGGCCGCTACGAATCGTTCCAAACACAGGGTGGAATGCTGCGAGCGTTACGCCGAAGCGGGTTTGAAGATTTCGTCATCTCCCAAGATCGTCACTTCCTGATTCAGGCGCGTAGCTCCAAATCTGAAATGCCCGTCAGCGTCCTGGTGGCTGCCCAGCAAGCCTGATTTCGCTAACGGTTCTCCTTACCAAACGTTTGCTTGCTTCTCAATAAAAGGGAGGCAACCCCTAAAGGTTGAGGGCAAGATAGCCGAAAGAGTAGTTGATGACTTGCACACGTTGCGGCAGTGACAACATCTCCCGGTCGAGGCGACGCGGCCTAGCGGACCACCTTTGCGCGAGTCTAGGCCTTTGGCCCTACCGCTGTGAGGAATGCAGCCTGCGATTCTGGGCAGATCAACGACGTAGGCCTAGGGAGACTTCGGCTCGCGCAACGAGAGCCTCTGGACAACAGGTCCATTCCGAGCAGGGAGGTGAAACTGGCTCGACCTTTCGCTCTTTTGCTCGAAAAGCAGCTGCAGATGCACAAGCCGGCCCCGAGATGGCGTTCCGTACGGGTGAGGGGAAGCCGCAAGCGAAGATTGTTCTCCAGGCTGATTCACACGAGCAGCTGAGTCATATTCTGCTTGCGCTTAACCGCGCTGTCATGGCGTACCAACCGCAGGCGCACACCGAGCGGGAAACAGCCGATATGAAACGGTAGGAACTCCGGCTGGTTGTCTGGGCAACTGCGCGGCTCGGCTCCTCAACTCTTACTGTTAGAAGCCGCCTCGGGCAAACTATCCTGATCCGCCTGGGCTTTGTCCTCGCGCTCTTGCTCCTTCACAAACTCAAGGATGTCGAAGTGCTTCACGCCCCGGCTATCCACGCCGCTAAAGCTAGTAATCGCTGCGTCAACATTGTCAAATTTGGCGAACTTCTGTTCCGCTCCGTAAGTGGCTAGATGCGCGAGAAGCGCAAACCTCGCTCCAGCTAGACGAATATCGCCACCACCCTGCTCAGCCTGTGCCTGCAAGTCCACCAAAACCGAAAGGCAGGGAGTGTCTATCTGTCCCAGGCCGTCTACTGCCAAAATCAGCTTGTTTTCACCTGCTTCAAGCTGATCTCCTAGCAATTGACGTAGCCGCGAGGCATCTCCATCAACAGCTTCGCCTTGTAGCTGAATTACCGTAATGGTCCGCTCCTGGCGTGCTTCTATTTGCAGCGGCATGATACTTCTACTAATATACCTTTACGGCCAACAGGGTAGTATTCACCTGTTTTACGGTCTGACTGGAAATTTTCTGGTAGAACTAGAACAGTAAGAAGGTGAGGCAAATGATTAGTCCAGCTACGCTTTGTATGCTGCTCCAGGCTCAAACGGCAAAGTTGCGAGAGTTTCGCATAGCCGACATGTTTAAGCCGCTTGCTTCACCTGCTCAATCGGAGAAAGAAGTAGCAATGCTGACCTTTGCCATAACTGGGGTCATCTTTGTCGTCGTTGCTTCACTTATCTGTTACGCAATATTTCGTTTCCGGCGCAAGCCCGGCGAAGATGTGCATCAGGAGCCTGCACAGGTTTATGGGAGTAACCAAATTGAGGTTGCCTGGACGGTTATCCCTATTTTGATCGTATTTATTCTGGTTGGCGTCTCGGCCCGTGTGATTGCGGGAGTGCAGAATGCCAGTCCGCCCAAAAACACTCTGCATCTTACCGTCATTGGCCATCAGTGGTGGTGGGAGGTCGTGTACCCGGACTATGGCATTAGAACCGCCAACGAAATCCATGTTCCCGTTGGAGCTGAGGGAAAAATGGCAACATACCTGCAATTGCAGAGTGCTGATGTCATCCATAGTTTCTGGTTGCCTCAACTGGCCGGTAAGACCGATGTGATTCCCAATCGCACGAACTACATGTGGATTGATCCGCACAGGCCAGGCGTTTACTTCGGAAACTGCGCCGAGTATTGCGGCACTCAGCATGCCAACATGCTGCTTCGGGTAGTAGCTCAGGAGCCGGCTGACTTTAAGCAGTGGACACTTAATCAACAACGCAAACAGCCGCAAATTACTGCCGCTATCCCTGCTGGTGGCCAACTTCAGACGGCCTCGCTGGGCAACGGCGCTAATCAGCTGAGCTCGGCAGCCCGCAATCAGGCGGCTTTCGAAAGTCTATCGTGCGTTAACTGCCACACGGTGCAGGGTACGGCAGCAAACGGCAAATTCGGACCGGATCTTACGCATCTAATGAGTCGCAGCACCATCGGTTCTAATGCGATCGATCTTACGCATGACAACCTGCGGAAATGGGTCGACAGTCCTCAAGACTTAAAGCCCGGCTGTTTGATGCCAAGTCTGAAATTAACGAACCGCGAACTCGATCAGGTAGTCGCATACTTAGAGACCTTGCAATAGAGCAAACATACATGGCAACAATTGACTATCCGTTGGACCGGCCTCGCGAGGCTGTTCCTGAATTTTCGTGGTCTGAGACTCTTTATAAGTGGGTAGCCACCGTCGATCATAAGAGGCTTGGGCTGCTCTACATTATGAGCTCGTTGCTTTACTTCTTGGTAGCAGGGGTAGAAGCAACAATGATCCGGCTCCAGTTGGCCTTTCCTAATGGTCATGTATTGGACCCGGATACCTATAACCGAATGTTCACTATGCACGGCACTTCCATGGTGTTTCTAGTGGGCATGCCGATGATTGCCGGCTTTGCGAACTACTTGGTGCCACTCATGATCGGGGCGCGCGATATGGCGTTTCCCCGCCTGAATGCATTTGGGTTCTGGATCTTTTTATTCGGTGCATTTCTGCTGTACTTTAGCTACATCGGAGGCGGTGGTCTGGGCGGCTCCGGCTCTGCTCCTGACGTTGGCTGGTTTGCTTACTCACCTCTTACTTCGCGTGCTTTTTCACGAGGGTCCAGCACCGACTATTGGATATTGGGCATCCTGATTACTGGACTCGGCAGTATTGCCAGTGCCATAAATATCATTGTCACTGCCTTGACTATGCGGTGCCCGGGTATGACGCTTAGCCGCATGCCGCTCTTTGTCTGGACGATGCTGATAGATTCGTGGCTCATCGTGATTGCGCTGCCTCCTCTTAACGCTGCTCAGATCATGCTGCTGCTGGACCGGCAATTAGGTGCCAATTTCTTTAATACCCAATCCGGGGGTTCAGCGGTTCTTTGGCAGCACTTCTTCTGGATCTTTGGTCACC
>CALMAV010000144.1:3616-6212 GCA_937859895.1 uncultured Bryobacterales bacterium
CCTTGGATTTGCAGTTCTGAATGAAGTGATCCCGACCTTCTCGCGGAAGCCAATGTTCGGGCGCCAGGCAATGGTTGGCGCTCTGGTCGCTATCGGCTTTATTAGCCTGGGCGTTTGGGCTCATCACATGTTTGCAGTTGGTATGAGTTCCTGGTCTAACACCTTTTTTGCTGCTTCGACCATGATAATAGCCGTTCCAACGGGACTTAAGATATTTAACTGGACTGCAACGATGTGGGGCGGGAAACTGCACATGCACACCGCTATGCTTTTCTGCTGCGCATTTCTTCTTCAATTCCTAGTAGCCGGCTTGACTGGCATCATGCTTGGAATGACTGCCTTCGATTGGCAGCTGACTGACTCCTACTTCGTAGTTGCGCATTTTCACTTCACGCTCGTTGGTGGTTTGCTGATGGGCATCTTTGCCGGGTTTTATTATTGGTTCCCCAAGGTAACTGGCCGGATGCTGGATGATCGCATTGGCAAGTGGCACTTCTGGCTGTTTGTGATTGGTCTGAACATTACCTTTCTGCCGCAACACCTGCTCGGTTTTCTCGGTATGCCGCGGCGTATTTACACCTATGCTCCCGGTCGTGGTTGGGAGTTGTGGAACTTAATTTCCAGCTTCGGAGTAATATTTCAAATTGCTGGAGTGCTGGTGTTTCTCTATGCAATCTGGCATGGGCTTCGCTCAGGCGAGCCCGCGGGCGATGACCCCTGGGATGGATGGACGCTCGAATGGTCCACTAGCTCGCCGCCCCCTGAATACAACTTTGAAAAGCTGCCCGTGGTCCGTAGCAGCCGTCCCTTATGGGATCTGAAGCATCCGCACGATCCAGATTGGAAGTTCAACCAATAGCTATGGCAGACGCAAGCGCACCCGCACGCGAAGGATCACAGAATGCCCGCACCATGGAGGGCGAATGGAAGCTGCCCGATAAGGGTACGGTTGGCATTATCTTTTTAATCATTTCGGAAACGGCGCTATTCACGATATTCGTTGTCGCGTATCTGGTTTATTTGGGTAAGAGCCTCACCGGGCCGTACCCGAAAGATGTTCTGGAGCTGCCCATCTTTTCCACTATCTGCCTGTTCTCGAGTAGCGGAACTATCGTGCTGGCCGAAAAGGCGCTGCACCACGGGAAGATTGCTGCCTTCAAGCTTTGGTGGTTCATCACCATTGCGCTGGGCCTCGAATTCATCACCGCAACGGGTGTGGAATGGCATCACTTGATCTATAACGAGAATCTAACAATCAGTACCAACCTCTTCGGGACCACTTATTACTCGCTAGTTGGACTCCATGCCACCCACGTAATTGTCGGACTTGCTTTTCTGATTCTCGTGATGATTGTCAGCGTCTTTGGATTTCCCATTCAAACCCAACAACGGCGTGTAAAGTTTCTCTCCTGGTACTGGCATTTTGTTGATGCTATTTGGGTTGTAGTGTTCTCGGTTGTGTACTTGATAGGTAGATAGAAGGTCAGTTTATGGCTAACGAAAAACATCACGGCGAAGCGGGCGAGCAGACACACGAGTCGCACATCGAGCTACCTGCTCCTACATTCTGGCCCATGGTGTTTGCGTTCGGTATTACGCTCATTGGCGCTGGTTTGGTAACGGATTGGTCGGTTAGCATCGTGGGTTTCGTAATTACGGTCTTTGGAGTTAATGGTTGGTGGCACAACGTAATCCCACATGAGGAGCACGAAGAAGTTCCCATCAATGTTGCTCTTCGTCCCGCTCCTATTTTGGTCGAGGCACGTTCGGTGGTGCGTATGCGACCAGGCCAAGAGCAGCATCGCCAATTAGTCCCGGAATCGGTTCAGCCTTATTCGGCCGGCCTCTGGGGCGGTCTGGCTGGAGGTGCTGTTATGGCCGCTCTGGCTTGCCTCTACGGCTTAGTGGTTCAGCACAGCATCTGGTATCCGATTAATCTTCTTTCCGGTGTGGTAATCCCCGGTATGGGCGACGCCACAATCGAGCAGTTAAGGGCCTTCAATGGACCGGCCTTTTTTGCTGCCTCCGCTGGTCATGTCGTCATCTCTATTCTTGTGGGCATTATTTATGCGACTATGCTGCCCATGTTCCCCAAATATGCTTTTTTCTGGGCGGGCATCTTAATGCCGCTGTTTTGGAGCGGCTTGGTGGCCAGTTTATTGAACGTGGTGAATCCGGCTATGAACGGTCGCATCAGCTGGCCTTGGTTTATAGCTGCCCAGCTTGGCTTCGGTTTGGTGGGAGGCTATGTAATCGCTCAGGCGACCAGCATTCGCACGATGCAGAGCTGGTCTTTATCGGACCGTCTGTTTGTGGATGCTCCTGGTATGCGTGGGCACGAAGGTGACGAATGAAGCGCTTTTATCTTTTCGCTTCCCTTGGCATTGCTGCGCTGTTCACTACCGGCTGCGAGCCATGGGGCAAGCCGGAACAGCCGGAACTTGCTGCCGCCGACGTGGTGGATTTCAACATGCTCTATAGCCAAAATTGCGCTGGGTGCCATGGGGTGGATGGCATGCATGGGCCGGGGCGTATCTTGCATAATGCTCTCTACACAAAGTTCATTCCGCGTGAGGAGTTGCACAAGGTCTTAGTT
>CALMAV010000145.1:0-248 GCA_937859895.1 uncultured Bryobacterales bacterium
AGACTGAGATGCGGGTTCATTGGAAACTAGCGCCTGCAGCTTCAGCCGCAGAGCATTGGCCAGGGTCTCAGAAAGAGTCTTCAGAAACACACGATCGTTCGGGTGGTTACGGGCCAGCCATACAGCGCAGTGCAGTGCAACTACGGTCTTACCGGTTCCAGCAGAGTCGGACACCCGAGCCGAGGGTTCGATCAAGCTCAGTCACCTGGAAGCTGATTTGACGGCGGCTCTGCGTCAGAAAAGGCTGA
>CALMAV010000145.1:258-5110 GCA_937859895.1 uncultured Bryobacterales bacterium
GGGTGGTCGAAATGAGAATGTGCGGCATCACAGCAAACTTAGCAATATGGTCCGCACCATTGTTTTCTTTCTCATTGCGGCCATCGGGATTTCGGCCCAACAAGTTCAGCTCAAGCACTATGGACGGGACGAAGGCCTTAGTAATCAAGTCATTAACTGCCTGCTGCAGGATCACTCAGGGTTTTTGTGGGTAGGCACTCAAAACGGATTGTTCCGCTACGATGGGAAAAACTTTGAGCGCTTCGGAACTGCTGAAGGCCTTCCAAGTCCTTTCATTTATTCCCTGCACGAAGACGCCCTCAGCCGCCTTTGGGTTCAAACCGAATATGGGCTTGGGCAACTCGCCCATGGCCGTTTTGTTTCCGTAGGGCCTCGTACGTCATTGTCGTGTACTGGGTCAGCCGAGGTCAGTTCTGACAGGCACGGATCTGTATACTTTGCCACTTCGACTGGTCTCGGGGTCGTTGACAGCGCGCTGGCGGTAAAGGTCATTCCCCTGCCATCCGACGATCACGGCGCGGTTCATGCAGTGTATTGCGACAAGGACGGAACCTTATGGTTCTCTTCGGAAACAACGCTTTACAAGCTGGTTAATGACCAAATCACGAACGTAAGCAGCGCTTTAGGCTTACCCACAGAGCGTTGGGATGAGATCCGAACAGATCGTGATGATCACCTGCTGGTTAGGAGCGGGACCAAGCTGATCGAGTTAGAGGCAGATCGGCGAAGCTTTGCGATAGCGAAAGATCATCTCAGTCATTCCGGAGACATGGACACTTTTCTCCTCACGTCCACCGGCGACCTATTGATGCCGAATGGGCGCGGTTTATTGGTCAAAAATCGAGGAACTTGGCGGTACATCGGGGAGGAAAACAAGATCCCGGAAGTTTCGACGTCGGTGCTGTACGAGGACCGGGAAGGATCGATCTGGTGGGGCACTTGGGGCGGTGGACTTCATCAATGGAAAGGCTACTCGCGATGGCAAGGATGGACGCACGAACAGGGTTTGAGCGGGGACATTGTATGGCAGATCAGCCGTGATGTGGGTGGCACTCTCTGGGCCGCAACAGACAACGGGATCGATCGGTTCAACACAGAAACAAACAAGTGGCAATTGTTTGCGTTAGGGGGAAGAGCCGTCAATAGTGATGTAAGAGCGTTCGCTTTCAGGGATGGTGTTCTGTGGAGTGGTAGTGCTCCCGGGGGCTTGAGCAAGATTGAAGCCTCCGGGAAAGCCGAACGCGTTCCGCCGAACTCTCCTTTGCGGAGTGCAAACATCTTTTCCATG
Source organism: uncultured Bryobacterales bacterium (assembly GCA_937859895.1). Classification (GTDB taxonomy): domain Bacteria; phylum Acidobacteriota; class Terriglobia; order Bryobacterales; family Bryobacteraceae; genus Bog-105. Next base: position 1,547 of record CALMAV010000145.1, read on the forward strand.
GCGCTTGATGCGGAGAACAGCATCTGGGTTGCCAGTGACAAAGGCCTTTACCGGAGCATAGTGGAGGGCGGCTCCCTCAAATTTGCCCGGCAAGAGTTCCCGGGCGCGAACAATAGCTTCTACACCGTTGTAGCCGACAACAAGGGCCGGATCTGGACCGCCAACGACAATTTAGGGCTGCTCTGCTTCCATCATGGCAAGTGGTCAGTGTTCGACAAGCGATATGGGCTCAAAGAAGAACACATTCGCAGCATCGTTATTGATCTTAATAATTCAACTTGGATAGGGTACACCAGCGATTTGGGACTCTCTCGCATCACCTGGCTCGCAAACGGAAAAACAGACATTAAGCACTTCTCGAAAAATGAGGGCCTTAACTCGAATACAAGCCTTTTTCTAGGTAGTGATTCACGTGGGTGGGTGTGGTCTGGTACCGACGACGGGGTCGATGTCTTCGACGGCGTCAATTGGAGTCACACCGGAATGCAGAATGGCCTGATCTCGGACGATTGCGACACCAATGGCTTCTGGGCCGATCCCGACGGAACTGTGTGGATCGGAACAAGCAACGGCATAGGCCAGATGATAAGTAACGCAGGCGTTAAGCCGCTTCCGCCACCTTTGGTGAGTGTAGAAGGGGTGGAAATCGATTCCTCGAAACTCGATTGGATCAACGGCCTAAATATCCCGTATGGTAAGCCCGTTCGCATCAGATATGCCGGCCTAAGCTTTACCAACGAAGGTAACGTGCGATTCCGATACCGCTCTCGGGGACTGTCAAATGAGTGGCGGGACACTGACGCCCGCGCGCTAGAATTCTCAAGCCTTCCTCCGGGAGCTTACATGTTCGAAGTTTTAGCCAAGAACGAGCAAGGAACTTTAAGTACTTCTCCGGCGACGGTCAACTTTCGGGTGCTTACACCTTGGTGGCTCTCAATCTGGACCAAATTGGGAGTGTGCTCCCTTTGTCTTCTGGCCGGGTACATCGCAGTAGTCAAAAGGCTGCAACATGTTCGGAAACAGAACAGTGCGCTCCAGGAGTCGCTCAGAGAACGCACTGAGTTACTGCAGCGAGCAAACGAGGCAAATCGTTTGAAGAGTGAGTTCTTAGCCAACATGAGCCACGAGATTCGGACTCCGATGAATGGCATCATCGGAATGACAGAGCTTGCTTTAAGCACGCGGATGACAGAGGATCAACGTGGATTCATGACAACCGTGCTGACTTCGAGCAACCTCCTTCTTGGGATCATCAACGGCATCCTGGATTTTTCAAAGATCGAGGCTGGCAAACTCTTGATAGAGGCTTCCCCAGTCTCTCTACACGAGACCATTGAGGAAATCATGAAGGGCGTTGCGCCGCTTGCTCACGAGAAAGGCCTTGAGCTCTTACTCGACATCACTTCCGACGTACCGGATCTGATATGCACCGATGCCCTTAGGATTCGTCAAATCCTTCTCAATTTGCTGAGTAATGCGATTAAGTTCACTTCGGTGGGTGAGGTAGAACTAGCTATCCGTGAAGTGGAGAGGGTGAACCAGACAACCCATCTCCTGTTTACTGTTAGAGACACAGGCATTGGCATTTCACCTGACAAGACAGAGGCGGTTTTCAGACCCTTCGAACAGGCAGATGGATCTACAACTCGGAATTACGGCGGTACCGGATTAGGCTTGACCATCTCAAGGGAGCTAGCTCACCTGCTAGGTGGTGCGATCACTGTCAACAGTATTCCCCATGAAGGCAGCACCTTCTGTTTGAGTCTTCCGGTTTCGCTCCAGGACAGTAGCCAGGTGGAGGCCGCTGCCTTGGGCTGGTCTCCCAAGACGCTGATCGTGGACGATAATGACGCTAGTTCGCGAATCTTAAAACGCCAATTGTTGAGTATGGGTGTTGTCGCCGATTCAGTCAACTCTGGACAGTCCGCCCTGAGTCATATTGCTTATGCCCAAGCGTGCAATCATCCTTATCAAGTCCTGCTAGTTGATCTTTCGATGCAGGAGATGGACGGCTATGAGGTGGTTCAACGCCTGCAAGCTACCCCAGATGTTCCACAACCGCGCCTCATTCTGCTGTCGCCTTCAAACTTGGTGTCCCCTCAGGGACGCTCAACACCGGAAGGCAGCTCCCTGTTGTTGAAGCCGGTAATCACCAGAGAGCTGAGGGAAGCCATCGAGTTGAACGCGCGCCAAGGTAACCGAAATCCAACAGCTCTTCTGCCGGAATCCTTGATTCAGCCGGAAACTGATGACGGGGACATGGCTTCGATCCAGAGAAGCGGGCAGATCCCGTTGAAGATTCTCCTGGTAGAGGACAACATGGTGAATCAGCGGGTTGCTTCCAAGATTTTGGAGCGCGAAGGCCACCTAGTCGTTCTGGCTTCAAATGGAGAACAGGCCGTCTCAAAGTTCGCGCAAGAAGAGTTTGACCTGATTTTGATGGATGTCCAAATGCCTGTTAAAGATGGGTATCAAGCGACTGCTTCGATCCGGAACTTGGAGCGGGGCAAGGATGTGTTGATTATCGGATTGACTGCCAATGCTTTGAAAGGAGATCGCGACCTCTGTCTTGCGGCTGGGATGAGCGAGTATCTGAGTAAGCCTTTCCGGATTGAGCAGCTACGACGATTACTCAATACGGTTAGCGCAAATAAACAGCGTGCCCATTGCCCAGACGTGGAAACTGTTGCTCAATAACTGAGCCATAAATATGTTACTGAGACACCGACGCAACCAACTTCTGCACGCCGGGGGCGATTTGAATTAACAGGTCTCCTTTGCGCTCGGAAGCGGATTTGACGGCGGACTCGCTGTCTGCTTTCCAGGTTGCCGGAGCGGGTGTTCCCTGAGGGGTTCAGTAGTTCAGGGCTTCTTCGCCGATTCGGCATAGTGTGTCCAAGGCCTCGGCTGCCGCTATGTTTTCGTTCAGGATCGGGCTTGCCTGCAGAACGGGGCGGACGGCTTGGGAAGCTTCGCGGAAGGTTGCTAATTGGGTTTGAACTGGTTCCGTACTTCTGGGCGTGGCGGGAGTAGCCTTTGACTGGTTCTAGCAGGCGGCGAAGCGGTCGAGATCGTTCTCAATTCGAGCGGCATGCGGAGCTGGGAGGCAGCAGACACTTTGTTGAGCGCCTTGTTAAAGAGATACGCAGCGCCGCGGCCATATAGCGAGTAATTTGATTGAGTGCGGCAATTACCCATTCCCGTCTACCCCGTACGGCCATCGGAAATGTCCCAATCTTACCCATCTGAGAGACGGCGCGCTTAGGGGCGACTCATTGACAGGGGACAGAGTCACGCACAAATGATCAGCCATCGGTTTGCTTATTCGGAAGGTCATTGGACGGAGCTACCTGACCTCGACTCCGAGCGTACGCTTGTGCTTGCCTTTGCTGATCCATCGTTCCAGGACGCGGCGGGCATTTGGGATCAGTTGCGGTCGCACTTCTCGCGTTCACTGATCTTGGGATGTTCAACAGCCGGAAGCATTGCGGGCGAGGATGTACGAGATGGGTCGATCGAAGGCGTTGCGGTTCGGTTTGAACGCACCGACCTCCGCAGCTCGTT
>CALMAV010000145.1:5120-7868 GCA_937859895.1 uncultured Bryobacterales bacterium
GTTCGCATCGTTAATGGAGAACGAGGATTCTTACCAAGCAGGCCTTCGACTGGGCGCGGGCTTCCCCGCCGATGGTTTAAGGACGGTGTTCCTGCTGGGAGATGGATTGTCAGTGAACGGCAACCAGCTGATCTCCGGACTGAGCGAAAGCTTGCCAAAGGGCACGAGTATCAGCGGCGGGCTTGCTGCGGACGGAAGCCGATTCCTTCAAACCTGGATTGTGACGAACGACTATATCGGGCCCAAGCGTGTTGCGGCGGTCGGATTTTACGGAGAGCACGTTCGGATTTCGCATGGCTGTCGCGGCGGGTTTGACAAGTTCGGAGTGGAGCGGCGCGTGACTCGTGCGGAGGGCACGACTCTTTATGAGTTGGACGGTCAGCCCGCACTGAAGCTTTATAAGACGTACCTGGGCGAACAGGCGCAAAGTTTGCCGGCTTCGGGCATGCTGTTTCCTCTGGCGATTCGCGACAAGGATAGTTCAGAGACCGTGGTGCGAACGATTCTAGGTATCGATGAGGAGCAGCAGTCGATTCAGTTTGCGGGCGACATCCCTGAGGGAGCAATGGCACAGTTGATGAAGGCCAATCTCGATCGCCTGGTAGAGGGAGCGAGCAAGGCCGCTGAGGATGCTACGGAAGGAGTTTCGGGATCGGGGCAAGCCTTGGCCATTGCCATTAGTTGTCTCGGGCGCCGCCTGGTGATGAAGGGACGAATTGAGGAAGAGCTCGAGGCGATGCAGGCCGTTTTTCCTAAAGGCGTCGAGCAGATCGGATTCTACTCGTATGGGGAAGTGGCCCCGCGTGAACCGCACAGCTCCAGCCGTCTGCACAATCAGACTATGACGATCACGCTGCTTCACGAATAGGCTCGAGATGGAGAAAGAGGCTCACTGTTTCAATAGCTATCATCCCGTGCTGCTTCGTCAGCTTCGACGGGCTCGGATGGCTACGGACGGTTCGGCTCATTCTCCGCAAGTGCTTCACGAATTTCTGAGCAAAGTCAGCGAGACGTATCGGAGCGGGGAGGAAGACCGGTACCTGCTGGAGCGCTCACTGGACTTGTCGTCTCAGGAAATGCAGGCGCTCAACTCGCGATTGGAGAGCGAGCGGAGCCGGCTGAACTCCGTACTGGAAACCACCGAAGATTGTGTCTGTACATTGGACGACGACGGGCGAGTTACTTGGGCCAATCCGGCTGCACTTCAGCTGCTCGGGTTTCGAGACGATCGGGTTTCTGAGTTTCGGTTTTTGGAGCAGCTGAAGCCGATGGCAGGCGAGATGGACGATGAGGCACTAGGCATCAACTCGCGGCATAAGCGTGCGATTCTGTGCAATGCAGAGGGCCGAGAGCTTCCCATTGCGTACATTCGGAATCAGATCTCGAGTGTGAGCCAGAGCGGTTCGTCCGTGGTGATCTTCCGCGATATCAGAGCCGAAGTGGCACGGGAGGAGGCCCTGTGCGCTGCACGCAAAGCTGCCCGAAGCGCCAGTGAGATGAAGAGCCAGCTGCTGGCTAATGTGAGTCACGAGGTGCGCACGCCTCTGCACGGCATACTCGGCATGATCCAGGTGATGCTGATGGAGGGGAAGCTGAATTGTGAGCAGGCCGACTACCTGGGCAATATGAAAAGCTCGGCTGAGGGATTGCTTTCGGTGCTCAACGACATCCTGGACATGTCGAAAGTGGAGGCGGGCCGGATCGATCTGGAGTCCATCGCGTTCAGTCCCCAAGCGTTGATCGAAGAAGTGCAGAGATTGCTTTCAGCCCAGGCGAAAGCGAAGGGTTTGACGATTCAGCAAAGGATTTGTCCACAGAAAGTACCGCGGGTGATTGGTGACCCGAACCGGTTGCGGCAGGTGCTGATGAATCTGACCAGCAACGCTGTGAAATTTACACAGTTCGGTTTTGTAGAGATCGCGCTGGAGTGGCAGGACTCGGGTCCCGGGCAGGCCGAGCTTGAGTTTCACGTGCGGGATACCGGGATTGGGATTGCGGCTGACAAGCACGACACGATCTTCGAACCGTTCGCACAGGCCGATGGTTCCATTACTCGCCGGTTTGGCGGAACCGGATTGGGCCTGGCGATCTGTTCGCAACTAGTTCGCTTGATGGGCAGCGAGATCCGGGTGAAGAGCACGCCGGGTCTAGGCAGCGACTTTAGATTCACCTTACGGATGCCGACGGATCAGCAAGCCCATCCAGCCTTCGATCCGGTGCCCGAGTTGAAGCTGATGCGGCTACGTCTGTTGTATGCCGAGGACAATTTGATCAATCAACTCACGGCACGTAAGCTGCTGAGTGCGCACGGACATACCGTTCAAGTGGTCGGCAATGGCCGCGCTGCAGTGGAGGCGGCGCAATCGGAGAGCTTCGACGTAATTTTGATGGATCACCAGATGCCGGAGCTGAGTGGGATTGAAGCGACCCGGCGCATCCGGGATTTAGGGATTCGGACACCGATCATTGCGGTAAGCGCCGATGCGATGGCGGACGTTCGCGCTCAGTTTTTGCGTTCGGGGATGGATGGGTTTGTTGGGAAGCCCTTTAAAATTTCCGATCTGGAAGCCGAGATCGCGCGCGTGCTGCAGTTGCAGCTTGTGTAGCGGAGGGGGGGTAGGCACTGCCCCACAGTCTGTTTTTGTCTTGGCAATAAGTCCAACTAGCGTCGCCAACCAACCGGACAGGCCGAAGAGTACTGCGGACCTGTCATGCCAACTCTGAAAAGGACCAACTCTGAAATAATCG
>CALMAV010000146.1:0-8820 GCA_937859895.1 uncultured Bryobacterales bacterium
GGCAAGAGAGCGGAAGCGCGGCGCGAGTTAGTTTCCCTGGAGCCTGAACTGAGGGACCGCGCCGAGTATTGGGAGGAGCGCGGAAGAGCCGAGCTTTCAGTTAACCCAAAAGCGGCAGAAGAGAGTTTTGCGAAGGCAATCGATCTGCAGCCGAAGAGTGTGGCGGCGCTGAACGGTGGGGCGCAAGCAGCAGTGCTGCAGGGCAACGATGAGAAGGCGTTGGCGTATCTGGTGCGAGCACGGCAGGTTGACCCCGGGGATGTCCCGACAGCATTGCGCTTCGCCGAGGTATGTATTCGCCGCGACTTAGGCCTGGATGCGCGGGATGCTCTGGAGGACGTGCGACGCAAAGATCCGACAAATAAGACTGCGTTGTTCCTTTTAGCGCGGGCCAATGTTTCCTTACAGAACTGGCAGCGAGCAGCAGAGCTATTTGGCGAGTATGTACGTCAGGCGCCGAATTACGCACCAGCTTACTTTGCCCTGGGGTGGATTGACTTGCAATTGAACAAAACCGAGGAAGCGCGCAAGCAGTTGAAGCGGGCGCTGGAGCTGGACTCCAAGCTGGTGGATGCGCGTTATGAATTAGCGCAATTGGAGATGGACCGAGGCGAGGAGGCATTGGCGGAAGGAGATTTTAAGGCTGTACTTGCCCAGGAGCCGGGACACGCAAAGGCGAATGAAGCGGCAGCCAAGATAGCACTGCAACGAGGAGATACGGCGGCTGCGCGAAGATATCTCAAGACGGCGTTGCAGACCGATCCAGACGATGCAGCGGCGCACTACCAGCTAGCGACTGTGCTGGCGAGGGTGGGCGAGGTGGACCGGGCAACGCAGGAGCGACAGAGAGCGACCGAACTGGCGGAACGAGGTAAGCGAAATGCGCATCGGCAATTGCGCTTGCTGACACCCTAACTCAAGGCAGGGGCGGAACCTGATTGGAGTGACGAAAGAGGAGCGATGAAGCGAGCGGGATGGAGTTGCGCGTTAGCCGTACTGGCAGGCTGCGCCGTTGCAAGAGCAGAAGAGGGCAAAGCGGTACGGATTGAGGTTCGGGCAAATAAGACGTACAAGTTTGAGATTCCGCGGACGATCTTCGGCAGCTTCCTGGAGCCGATTGGAAACTCGACCTACAACGGGTTATGGGCGGAGATCCTGCAGAATCCAAGTGTGGAAGAGAACCTTTGGAGCGCGGGGAATATGGGACGCCTCCTGAGAGAAGTGCCGACCCTAAGGAGAGCTTCAGAGCTAGGCTTGCCGCTGCCTTGGGAGCCGCTGAACGCCAAGCAGGGCAATCGGTACGAGCCGCGCTGGGGCGATGCAGCAAACTCGTGGCGATCTCTCGAGGTGCTGGGGGTGCCCGGACAAGCGACCGGTATCAAGCAGCGGGTGTTTCTGCCCATCCATCGCGAGTTGCGGTATGTCGGCAGCCTGTATGCAAAGCACCTGAGCGGGCCGGCTACGTTGAACATCTCGCTTCGATTAAGAGATCAACCAGATCAGGTGCTGGCCGAGGCAAGCGTATCGGCGCCGGAGGCAGAGTGGACCAAATATCGCTTTGCGCTTGAGGTACCAAAAGGAAGGCTGGAGCCACTCGCGCCGGCCGATTTTGCCGTGCAGGTAACGGAGAACGAGCGAGTGCTGGTGGACCAGATGAGCCTGATGCCGGCCGATGCGATTGATGGTCTCGACCCTGACATGGTGCGCATGGCAAAGGAGATGGCGACTCCGCTCGTTCGGTTCGGCGGTAATTTTACTTCGGGTTATCACTGGCGAGATGGCGTGGGGCCGGCCGATAAGCGCATCAGCACCGTGAACATTGCCTGGGGCATTCCGGAGTACAACACGTTTGGGACCGACGAGTTTTTGCGCTTCTGCAATCTGATTGGCGCGTCGCCACAGATTGCGTTGAACCTGGGCAGCGGCACACCGGATGAAGCGGCGGACTGGGTGCGGTACGTGAATGAGCATTTGAAAAAGACCGGCCTGCTGTGGGAGTTAGGCAACGAGTTGTGGGGCGAGTGGAATCTGGGTTACCCGACACTAGGGGAGTTGCCGAGGAGAACGGCGGCATTCAGCAGAGCGATACGCGCGGTGGATCCGGCAGCGCAGCTGATTGCTACGGGGCAAGATCCGGATGTTTACCAAAAGTGGAACGCGGCGGAGTTAGAGAACGCACCGGGCACTTACAACTACTTATCAACGCATTTCGTAGTAACAACAACGCAGGTCGAGCAAGCGGGTCCGGCGGCGTTCTCTACCAGTGCGAGCTTTGCGCTGCCCGTGCAGTTAGGTCGGCAGTTGCGTAAGATGCAGGAGCAAATTAACTCAACGCCGGGTTATAAGAGTGAGGTTCACCTGGCCTTTACCGAGTGGCTGTTTCATCCAGGCGAGCGCAAGCGCAAGGACGCGGTGAGCTACAGCAACATGGGCGGGGCGGTTGCAGCTGGCGGCATGTTCAATATGCTGCTGCAGAATGCAGATGTAGTGCCGATTTCGGACATGACGGGAATTGTAGAGTTTGCCGGAATGTGGAAGAAGCGGGGACGGGTGTATGCAACGCCCTCGTACTATGCATTTCGCATGTATTCGACTGCCGCCGCTGATCGTCTGGTGGAAGTGAAAAGTAACAGCAGGTCCTACGATGTAGAGCAAGGGATTACGCGTTTGCCGGAGATTGAGCATGTGCCGTATCTGGACGTGGTGGCGGCAGTGAGCAAAGGCGGAGATAAGCTGACGCTGTTCTGCGTAAACCGAAACTTAGCTGAGGACACGCCGGCAACGGTGGAACTGAGAGACTTTGCGGCAAGTGGAACCGGACATGTGCAGACACTCTCTGCGCCTGACGTTTACGATGAGAACGACGAGACCAAGCCGGATGCGATAAAGCCGGTAGAGTCAGAGATAGCAGTAGAAGGCGAGCAGTTTCGATATACGTTCCGTCATGAGAGCGTGACGCGCATTGAGCTGCAACGGAGATAACAGGACGATGATCAAGAGTTTTCGGTATTTGACGGCGGTACTCCTACTGGCCGGGGCGGCTTGGGGACAACAGGGACCGGCGCGTTGGACAGAGGATAAGGCGCAAAGTTGGTACGCCACTGAACCATGGCTGGTGGGCAGCAACTACATGCCGACCTATGCGGCGAATCAGCTGGAGATGTGGCAGGCTGACACGTTTAACGCCAAGCGCATCGATACCGAATTACGTTGGGGACAGAAGCTGGGAATGAATACAATGCGAGTATTCCTGGACGACCTGCTTTGGGAGCAGGATCAGGCAGGCTTTACCCAGCGCATCAATACGTTCCTGGATATCTGTAAGAAGCACAAGATAAAGCCGGTGTTCGTGTTCTTTGATTCTTGTTGGGATCCGAATCCACAATTAGGTCAGCAGAAGCCGCCGGTTCCGGGCGTTCACAATTCGCGCTGGGTGCAGAGTCCCGGGGCAAAGGCGTTGGGTGATCCGGCACAGTATCCGCGTCTGAAGGCCTATGTGCAGGGGGTGATAAAAGCCTTTGGTAATGACGACCGGGTGCTGGCTTGGGATATGTGGAACGAGCCGGATAATCCAAACACTTCCAGCTACGGGAAAGAAGAACCAGCTAATAAGGTGGAGCTCATAGTGGCTCTGCTGCCGCAGACTTTCGAATGGGCGCGTGAGGCTGGAGCAACACAGCCACTAACGAGCGGCGTATGGGAGGGTGACTGGTCGGACCCAAGTAAGTTGAGCCCCGTCGCTAAGATACAGCTTGACCAATCAGATGTGGTCAGCTTTCACTGTTATGGCCCACCAGCTGAATTTGAAGCAAAGATGAAGAGCCTGCGACAGTACCGACGTCCGCTGATCTGCACCGAGTATATGGCTCGCGGCGTGAATAGTACGTTCCAAGGAACCATGCCGATCGCAAAGGCAAGTAAGGTGGCGGTGATTAATTGGGGGTTTGTGCAGGGTAAGACGCAGACCAACCTGCCGTGGGATTCCTGGCAGCAGCCTTACGTGAACCGAGCGCCGGCGGTGTGGTTCCACGACATATTCTTGCCGAACGGCAAGCCGTACCGGCCAGCGGAAGTAGCGTTCATCAAAAAAGAGACAAAGGGACATTAACGGTCAGGTAGGTTGAACGGTGAAGTGCCGGTGCAGAATGTTGGGGTCTACTCAGCACAGGCACTTCTCGCATGTTCTCCCAGGGTTCCGAGTGAGTGAAACTCGGCTACACATTACTTTCAGTTCGTATTTATCCCAGATAGGCAGGGACTTAATTTAAAAGCGTTTGAACTGTGGGATATCATATACTGCACCGCCCATCGGCGACTTCGCTAATTGGACTGTTACGTACCAATGACTCATGCCCAGGTTCTGGCTTCCGACACGACGAGAGAAGTTCCCGAGGCACCGGCGCCCGCGATCTCTCGTCAACATGTTAAGTCTCTGGATGGCATTCGCGGTCTTGCCATCCTGTCTGTTCTGGTTCACCACCTGACTGCAAGCTGCTGGCCCAGCGAGCACCCTTCGGTCCATCACCTGAAAGATATTCTCTACATGGGCTGGGCCGGCGTGGACCTCTTCTTCGTTCTCTCCGGCTTTCTGATTACCGGCATTCTCATGGACACCAAGTCTGCCGATAATTATTTTCGGGCGTTCTATATGCGCCGGGTATTGCGTATATTTCCGCTGTTCTACCTTGTTCTAACTGTTCTTACCCTGGCTTACTATTCGCCTGTCGGCTGGCACATGGTGTCCGTTTTCCCACTCCCGAAACAACAGCCCTTCTACTTCGTTTACCTCAACAATTGGTTGCCCCTCCATCGCGGCCAGCCGAACATAATCGGGCATTTTTGGACCCTGGCCGTTGAGGAGCAGTTCTACTTGCTCTGGCCTTTATGCGTTTGGCTGTTGCCGCGCAAGAAGATTCTTCCCGTTGCTGCGGCTGGTGTTCTAATCGGCTTCTGTCTCCGGTCGGGAGTGCTCCTCTATTTCCAAGATTTTCGGCATCAACCGATGCCCGATCTTCTGGAGAACCTATTTTTCCGTGGTCTCGATACTTTACTGGCAGGAGCAGCGATTGCAGCCCTGATTAGAGATCCCAATGCGCTTTTGCGTTTTCGCCAGCGCATCTACCTAGCCGGTAGCTTGAGCGGTGTTCTTGCACTCCTCATGCTGTACATAGACCGGCCCAGAGACATGTTTTATCTAATTGGCTTTACTCTGTTTGGCGTTGCCTTTGGTGCGCTGGTGCTGTTTGTGTTTTATACAGCAGATAAGGGCACCTGGTTCCAAACCATAATGCGGTCTGCCCCGCTGACTTCCTTCGGTAAGTACAGCTATGGCATCTATATCTATCACGTGCCTGTGCTCGGCGTCGGTTTGGCTCTACTAGCGCGTAAGTTTTCCATCGGCAATGCAACCATTCCTTCGTTGCTCTTCGCTCTGGGGGTTCTCGTTTGTAGCTACGCCATTGCTGCACTCAGCTATAACTTGTTCGAGAAGCCCATTCTCTCGCTAAAGAGCCGCTTCACCGCGACCTTCAAGCAAGCGTAAAAAGGTGGCCCAACAATTCGGTTTGCCACTAGCGGTCGGGCGGGTTTAGTTGGCCGTTTCGGAGTGCCGGTGCAGAAGGTTTGACGTCGGTAGATGACCGGCTGGGCGCATTTGAAAATTCGAAGCCAACCGAGCGTTGAGACCGAGTCGGTGCGGCCTGAACCTGTTGGGAGATTGTGACTTGAGGCAGTTCTTGTTCCTGAGGCAAGTCCTGTTCCTTCGTTCGGCTTTCGCGGTCCGCTTGAAGTTCAGCTAAGGCCGCCTGGTCGTTTTCAAAGTAGCGGCGCAGGCGTGACTCCTGGATGCTGAGTTCCTTCAGCTGCCGGGCGTAAACCTTGTGCGTGTGAGCTTCGAGAAGCAGCGATTGCACGTTTCCGTCTTCATTGGCGAATAGACCGGCAAACTCCACTTGGCCTTGGGCATAAAGAGTCATCTCCAGACGTGCGATGCGGTTGATGCGCCACTCGGTGTCGGCGAGCCGCCCAACGAGTTCCGATTCCATTTGGCCTTCGGGACGGTAGTGAGTGAAGAAGCGTGTGACGTGGAGATGGTAGAGGTCGAAATCTGCCCCGCTGAGCAGAACATTGTGGCCACTTGCGGTCGGCATCACGCGGAGTTGTGAGGCGGAAACGGGTTGCGTTTCGGTCATTTGAGGATGGGTCTCCTTTGGCGGCTTTACGCTAGCAGGCAACCAGGCGGATGTGAATTTTGGGATAGGGCGAAGTCGCGGTTAAGTTGGTGTGCAGTAGACCTTTGTGGATATTAGCGAGAGCTGTGAACGGACGGTAACGCAACTGCTCGTTGAACAGTTGCCGCCGGAAGATCGCAGGCTACATGGTTTATGGGCGAACTGATAGCATTCCTCCTATGATTCGTGCAATGGTGCTTGGGGCGGTTTGCTGCAGCGTTGTCCTTGGTGGGGAGCTTTCGACCAAGAAGTCGTTAAATCTGCAGTCAATCAAAACGATGGTGGCCGCGGCAGAAGCTGAGGCCGCGCAGCGGAATGTGCAGGTGAGCATCTGCGTGGTGGATGAGAGCGGAAATCTGCTGTTCTTTGAGAAGGCGGATGGCTCGCCGTTGAACACCATTGAGTTTGCGCAAAGGAAGGCGCGGCACTCGGCGTTCTACAAGAGTCCGTCACGGGGTGGAGCAGAAGCCGTCAAGAAGGGCGACCTTGCCGTGCTGGAATATCCGCAATTCTTTCCAAACCAGGGTGGATTGCCGATTCAGATTGATGGGCAGACAATTGGGGCGATCGCGGCAAGCGGCGCTAAGTCGGAGATCGACGAGGCAGTTGCGCAAGCGGGGCTGGATGCGTTGCTGAAGAGCTTAAGCGAAACGAAGTGAAATGCAGAATTTTCCCCAGCGGTTTTCGCGTGGGAAGTGTGTAAACGAGAAAGTCGGCAATGAGCTTCTTGCGCAGCGGCCAGCCTTACTGGACTCGTTGCCCTGTTCTCGGCCTAGCTGACCACGCTTCTTCCACGAGTTCGCTCGAGGAACTCGCCGGCGCCTCCTGCGCTCTTACACGGAATCTATCTCGCCCCCTAGATTTTCCTACCATGAATGTCCCCGGAGTGAATCGTTCGGGCTTCAAACGTGAAGCTAACAATTTTGTGAGATTCTCGAGCCTTATACCTCTCTTTATCGAGAGGTATAGTCTTTTGGCACGTAAGCAGTTGCAGTTTCTTCGAGTGTTCGCGGGCGTTCTCCTGGTAAGTGTCGCAGGGTGGGCGCAGTCGTCCGGCGGGGTCTTTCACCGTGAGAGCCCGGAAGATTTTCGAGTCGAGATTACGGGTTCGGGTTGGGTGTTGAACTCGGGGGGCAATATTCAGTCTGGCGGCACGCCGGTGGATTTTGTCCACGATTTAAACGTCGGTCAGGGGCAGCCAACTTTCTTTGGCCGACTGGTCTTCAAACCCGCGCGCAAGCACAGAATTGTGGTGGAAGGCACGCCCTTTCACCTGGAAGGCCTCAATACAATTAGTCGCACGTTCGTGTATCAGAATCGTTCATTCACGGTGAGCCAGACCATCCGCTCCTCTGCCGATCTGAACTACTTTTTTGCGGGTTATCAATATGACCTTCTGACAGGCCCTAAAGGGCACCTTGGCTTCTCGGTCGGCGGGGCGTACTTGAGTGCAACCGGGTCGATTCTGGCCGAGCGTACCAACATTGTGGGCACACGTTCAGAGAAGGTAGGATTGCCTCTGGCGGGGGTTGATTTTCGTGTGTTTCCCATTCCGCACCACCGTATTTTCGAGATAGAAGGGGGCATGCGAGGTATGGGTCTGGGCAGCTACGGCTACTATGTGGAAGCAACCGGGAGTGGCGGCATCTGCCTGGGTCCGGTTACGTTTCTGGCCGGTTACCGCGCTGTGAATACTCAACTGCACGAGACATCGGGCCGTCAAAACGGCATTACGGCGCGGCTGCAGGGGCCGATTTTCTCCGGCGTTTTCCGCTGGTAATCAGCGGTTGCTCCCCAAGTCTCAGTATTCATTTGCGAGGATAAATTCAGGATGACTTCCGGCATGCGAGCACGATTCTGAGGGATGGCACCGCTTCGTACCGGAGGTATCCGGCGCTCGCGAACATCTTCGGACCGGTACCCTAATCGGGTCAGCATGTCAGCGCGCATTTCACGTGCGCCCGAAACAGCCCGTTTTCTCAGGCGTGCTGCGCCGGCGCTCTTTCACGAGATCTCAAAGGATTACCGTCGCGTCAGCCAGCCCGCACCGCTGCATCCAAACCCAAGAGAATGGTCCAAAGAAGGCCTGCATGCGGCCTGGCTGGGCCACAGCACCGTACTGTTGAAGATTCATGGAGTCACGATCCTGACTGACCCGGTTTTCAGTTCCCGCATTGGACTGAATCTGGGCCCGGTGACTCTGGGCGTTAAGCGCCTGGTGGAGATTGCAACTCCCCTGGCGCAACTGCCGCCGATTGACCTGATTCTGCTTTCGCATGCGCATATGGATCACTTCGATCTGCCCAGTTTGCGTCAGCTGGAGAACAGAGCGACTCAGGTGATTACGGCTACCCGGACGGGCGATCTGCTCCGTTCGCGCCGTTATGCCAGCGTGCACGAGCTGCGTTGGAACGAGAAGATTTCTCTGGGTCCTTTGCAGATACAGGCTTTTGAAGTTGCGCACTGGGGAGCGCGCATGCGTAGCGACGTATATCGCGGCTATAACGGATACGTGCTGGAACTGGGCGACTATCGAGTCTTGTTTGGGGGCGATACGGCGATCACGGAGTCGTTCAGAAAGCTTCGCTCG
>CALMAV010000146.1:8830-9056 GCA_937859895.1 uncultured Bryobacterales bacterium
GCAATCCGGAGCAAGCACTGGCTATGGCCAATGACGCCGGCGCTGAACATATCTTGCCGGTGCATCATCAGACGTTCAAGCTGAGCAATGAGGGATTGCTGGAACCAATTGAGCGGCTGCTGGCGGCGGCGGGTTCGTCCGATGACCGGATCTGTCTTCGTGAGATTGGGCAGGAGTTTCGGCTGTAGTAACGGCATGGGAACGAACGTCCGGCGCTGTATTGAAT
>CALMAV010000147.1:0-4224 GCA_937859895.1 uncultured Bryobacterales bacterium
GGGCTGTCCGTCATTGCGCTTCCCCTGATTCTGGGCACGCTCTGGTATGCGCTGCGCACGCAGTTTCGGTTTCACCGGGCAGTCGCCCGCTGGACGTTTCCGCTATGGCTCTACGTGTCTGTAACAGGGGTGATTGTGTACTTTATGCTGAAGGCGTATACGAGTTAAGCTCCATCTGGTGACGCAATCTTGTCAGTGCGTCTACCATTGGCAGGATGGACGTGCCTTTCTGAAAAACACCATCACAGGCATCTAGTTCCGAAAGCGCCGTCGAAGCAGGAAAACGAGCGCCGGTGAACACATAAACTTGCCGCTGAGGATCAGCAAGTTTCAGCTCACTCAACAGTCGCAGGCCATCTTTCGCCGTCGGCAGCCGCAGGTCGAGCACAATGCACTGAGGCTTTTGCCTTTCAGCCAAAATCAACGCGGACTCGGCCGTCCCAGCTTCAACAACGGAGAACCCATGCTGCCGCAGAAGCATGGAGCGAATAGCTAATTGGTCCGGGTCGTCTTCGACTACTAGAATGAGGAACTCCATCAGGCGGCAAAGGCAATTTGCGCGATTACCATACGCGGAACTGCCTGATTCCAGCCATTAGGAATCGTGTCGAAGGGGAGCCGAAAGGTTCGCGTCTCTCCCGGCTTAAGCGCTACTCTTTTTGGTGGAACAATCGGCAGGCGCTGACGTGCAATCTCATGCCCACCGATGTCCAGAAAGAGGCTATACACATCCACCGACTCCAATGCGCGTGGACCCGAGTTGGTAATCCGCCCTTGCACCTCAACCACGCTCTGCCCGATAAGGTTATCTGTGGCTTGCATGGTAACGTCGCTCAACTGCAAGTTAGAGACATACGCCTTGACCTCGGGCGTGGCCGGTTTCAAGGCCCGGCCATCCTGTCGCGGAGCAGGATGGTGCAGGTACAACAACCCGAGTAGAGCAACAGCAGCGACCCCGGCGGGAACGAGTACGCTGACTGGTGAGCGTCGGGTTGTAATGAAGGATTCCATCGACTATCCGCAGTCTAAACCAGCCCTTAAGTTAGCGTCGACCCCGAGCCGATTTTGCGGCCGTCTTCTTCGCAGGCACTTTTTTTGCAGCTGTCTTCTTGGCGGGAACCTTCTTTGCCGGTGCGCTCTTGGCGGCAGTCTTCTTGGCAGGGACCTTCTTAGCCGGAACCTTCTTGGCCGGAACCTTCTTGGCCGGAATTTTAACGGCAGTCTTTTTGACCGCACCCGTCTTCTTTGCGGGAGCAGACTGTTTGGAAGCTGATTTCTTGGCTGGCGCTTGCTTTGCCGCAGTCTTCTTAGCTGGAGCAGCAGCCTTCTTTGCGGCTACACCAGAGGATCTAGGGGCAGGGGCAGCAGCTTTCTTCGCTCCACGTGAACTTGATTTCTTTGCGGCAGACCGGGGTGCCTTTTCTTCCTCATCGTCATCGTCGGTTTCCACTGAGTCGCCGCTGACGATCCGGTTGAAGTTGCTTCGTTCACCGTCAGCTGTTTCCTCCTGATGCACTAAGGCAAGGTTCCGCTCATCAAACTTCTCGAAGAAGTCTTCCCAGGAAATTTCTTCCAGCGAATCGGCTCCGCTGAAGCCGGGGAAGTCGAGACGAAGAATGCCTATGTCGCCCTTCGATTCGGTCGCTTTCACATGCGATGGTTTAGCGCCGCGCTCTTCCGCCCAGCTTCGAATCTCGTCATGATTTTTCGTTGTCTTGGATAGTGCCATGCTTGCCTCTGAAGTGTGATGCAGCCGAGTTGCCGTGGCTCCTCAAACCGCTCTGCCATTAGATTCGAATATCTTAATAGCGTTACCGTCTGTTGTGTGTCCGAGCTTAGTGACAGGACAAATACGACGCAGATGAATGCGAGGCCGACCATGCAAGAAGCATTATGAGTTCCCCTGGCAAGGCAGGGCTGGGGAATGTCTTGCTCTTCTGTAAGTTAAGGCTATGTGCCGTGCGCCACGCAATTGGCTGCCCTGTAGCGCCTGAGACGGTGACCGGCAGGAAAGTCCTCAATGCAAGACACAGGGGGTAATGTTCTGGGCGAAAGAATCTGCGATCTTAGCCATTGACGGCTCCGACAGAACGGGGCATCATGGAAAGCCTAAGGGCCTTTTCTTTTGCTTCCAAGGCCTCTTAGCTCCCGGCTGCTGCGATTGGCGAGTCTAAGCAATGGCGCACTTGGGTTGTCGATTTATGTCAGCCCAGGAGGTCCATTATGAAGGGCGCTTTCGCAATTGTTTCCACCATTCTGTTTGCCGCATCCCTGCCCGGGCATGCCGCTGAGCAACTGGTTCCGGCAGGCTCGCTGATTCAGTGCACTGTCTCGGAGCCAAAGCTTTCTTCTAAGACAACGGACATTGGCGATCCCGTGCTTTGCCAGGTAAGCCACGTTGAGCTTTATGGTCGGTCAGTGCTTCCGTACGGCAGCTACCTGGTCGGTCGGTTTGAAGAGTACAAAGACCCGGGTCATTTTGTCGGCAAGGGCTGGATGGAACTAAAGTTTGAGCGCCTGGTGGTGCCGCCCGGCCAGATTGTGCCTGTTGCCACAAAGGTTGTCTACGCTCCAAAGTATCCAGTGGATAAACAAGGCAGGATTCATGGCAACGGTCATCCAGTGCGGGACATTGTTGAGTGGTCTATCCCGCTGCTTTGGCCCATCGATTTACTGAACCTACCACGGCGGGGACCGCGGCCTGTTTTGAAAGCCGAGACACGGCTTACGTTAAAGGTGATGGATGATATTGGGGTCCCTTCCCAGCAGTTTGCTTCGGCGCCGTTATATCCGCAGCCCGCCCCACCCGAGCCCTACGGATTCCAACAGCGCGCGCCGATGCCTTACTATGCTCCTCCGGTTGCCGCGCCGCCACCACCTCCACAGCCGATGAATTACAACTATGCGCCACCCCCTGTTCCACCAACGCCAATGGTTCCTGTTTGGAGGGCATCCGTTCCACCAGCAGCGGTGGTTATCACGCGAGACGGACGGGGCAGGCTTGCCCGCAGGTACTGGTTCGCGAATGACCACGAGTTTGCTTATATCGCCCTAAACGGTGCACCCGTGATCATCCCAGCCAGGATGCTGGATATGCCGGCTACGGTTGAGGCTAACCGGCGGCGCGGCATACTATTCCCCGGTATTTAGGCAGCCTCGCGTTAGCGCTTGATGGCCGTGATGCGTAAGCGTCGATAATCGGCAAACCATTGGCCATTTTTGAACAGTACGGGCCGTAGGTTTTCTACAATCTCGGTCATGACAGCAGGCCGCCGTGCGGGAGGAAGCGGCTCAAAGTAGTAAGAGGCAAACTGTTGGATCCACTCCTCCAGGCCGCGTTCACCTGCCAGGGGAGTCGGTCGCTCGAAGAGCAACGCCGAGCTTACTTGGAGGCCGCTGTTCTCCAGAATGGAGGAGTACTCGCCAATAGAGGGGAACCAGGTGCGGGTACGAGGAAGATCTTGCCCCAGGTAACGGCGCAGTATGGTCTGAATGGATGATTCAATCTGGCCGATATTGCCTTTGCCACCCAATTCAGCAATGAAGCGGCCCCCGTGACGCAAAGCTCTGAAAATGTTCAATGCAACGGTTGAGCCATCCGGTATCCAGTGAAGGGCAGCGTTCGAGAACACAGCATCGAACTCAGATTGGAACTGCATGGCCGTAGCGTCCTGTAGCAGAAACCGAAGGCGCGGATAGTTCTGTCGTGCCTGCCCGATCATGTCCGGAGAGGCATCGAGACCCAGGACATCCGCTCCCCGTTCGGCGATGGAATTGGTAAGCTGTCCCGTGCCGCAGCCGAGGTCTAGTATGCGCTGGCCGGGTTGCGGGTCCAGATCTTCGAGGAGGCCTAGCCCCAGCTTCCAGACAAAGGAGTGTTGTGCTTCGTAGAGCTCAGTATCCCAGCTGCTCAGGCGTGCCATCTCCTTCAGCTTAGAAGGTCTGGAAGGCGATTAACTGGAACGGCGCAGCGCTTCGGCATCTGCCGTCATTTGCCGCAGATCGTTCGGGTCGAAGCTGGAGTAGTAACCGCGAATGACGCCCTGTTTATCTACCAGCGCGAATTTAGTACTGTGCTCAATCTTGTTAATCACGTCGCCTACGTGAAAGGTGGTGTACGCAAGAAGGTGAACACTCTCCGGAGTACCGGTCAGGAACGTCCACTGTGAGTTAGGGCCACCCCAACGATGGGCGAATTCGTTGAGTACGGGCGGAGTATCACGC